>CAYTBO010000031.1:0-32980 GCA_964436055.1 uncultured Ohtaekwangia sp. | reverse complement strand
TGGACGATTGGTCCGGTCCATACCTCTACACTGTTGCTGCTGTCATTCGCGACCTACCACGAAATACCCATTTCAAATTTGAGATGATCATACCGATGCGCAATCTTCTTCAATCTGAATTCTACTATCAAGCAAATTCTCGATGGGATAACTTTCAGACTTATATCGAAGTAAACGAAAACGTAAACCCAGATCAGTTAAGTGCTCGAATTGAAAAATTCATAGCAACCTACAGAGGTAATGATGAAAGCATAAACCCCCAGGCTCAGTTGGAATTTCAGCCGCTCAAAGACATACATTACTCCCCTGACTTGAATCGCCCCGGATCTGAACTCACAAAACTGATTTTGCTAAGTGTGGTTGCTTTTGGCATACTAATAATTGCCTGGATCAACTATGTAAATATTGCAACTGCCAGAGGAACTGAGCGGGCACGTGAGGTTGGCGTTAAAAAGTCTTTGGGAGTACTTCGGATACAGCTGATATTTCAATTCATTTTAGAATCGTTTACCATCCACCTATTCAGTATTATTGCAGCCGTTGCGGTGGTGTTCGCTTTGTCACCAATAGTCCAATCAATTGTCGACATAAATTTATCAATTAGCTTGGCCCAGAAAGAACTATGGATTATAGTGGGTGTGTTGTACGTTGCAGGTTCATTTTTTGCAGGAATTTATCCGGCCTTCGCATTATCGTCATTCAAAACGACCGAAGTCATTAAGGGAAAAATCATCACTAAAAAATCGGGACTGCCTTTAAGGAGTGCTCTTGTCGTGTTTCAATTTGCTTCATCGCTCATCTTAATTGTCGGAACTGTAATTATTTATCTCCAATTGTCTTTCATGCGAGAGCAAGACAAAAATTTAGTAACAGATCAAGTTTTGGTTGTTAAGGGTCCCTTGGTAACACGGCACGAAAACTTAAGGGGTAGCATGGAAGTTCTTCGAAATGACCTCAGACAACTTCCTAATATCACAAAGACAGCCACTTCTTTTAATGTACCTGCCAGGGAACCAAGTATCGGCACGGGGTGCAGAAAATTGGGGAGCCAAGAAAGCGCAAACAGAATTGGAGGCATCTATTGGGTTGATCCTTACTTTATGGATTTATATC
Source organism: uncultured Ohtaekwangia sp. (assembly GCA_964436055.1). Taxonomy (GTDB): domain Bacteria; phylum Bacteroidota; class Bacteroidia; order Cytophagales; family Cyclobacteriaceae; genus ELB16-189. Next base: position 31,867 of record CAYTBO010000031.1, on the reverse strand, counting down.
AAATCAAGTTAACGTCTGGCAGATTCTGGAATGAAAATGTGCCAAGCGATATGAGGAAGGTAATCATTAATGAAGAGGCTGTAAAAGTATTTCAACTGGGCAGTGCTGAATTGGCGCTTGATGAAAAGCTTATTATGCTGGGAGATACATTATCAATTATCGGTGTGGTACAAAATCACCATTGGCATTCTTTGAAACAGCCTTATACCCCGATGATATTCAAAATGGAATCTACTTCAGATACCAATCTTTCAATACTTTTTAGCGGAAACCCCGAAAAAGTTATTGCAGACGTAAGTCAAGAATTTAAGAAATCCTTTCCCGATGAAACTTTTGACTACTATTTTTTAAATGATTCTTACAACGATCAGTATCAATCCGAGCAGCAGTTTGGAAAGTTGCTCGCGTTGTTTTCTTTCCTGGCAATACTGGTAGGATGCCTGGGCCTATGGGGTCTTGCCTCTTATACAGTTATACATCGTATGAAGGAGGTCAGTATTCGAAAAATATTGGGCGCATCTGTAAATTCCATTCTCATATTATTATCAGGGCAGTTTTTAAGGCCACTATTGATAAGTAGCATCTTTGCCTTTCCATTAATTTGGTTCGCCATTACAAAATGGCTTCATCAGTTCCCCTATCATATCAGCCTGTCACCAGAAATGTTTCTTGTCCCGTTGTTGTTTCTATTTTCCATCGCTGCGATAACAGTCGGAGCGAAAACGATCCGCAGTGCTAACGCCAATCCAATTAACTCACTTAAAGAATGAGCGTACTCCGCATTACAATTGCAGTCGCACAACAAATCATCAGGGGCGGGCTGCGCCCGCCCCTGATGATTTGCGCGGACTACAACCTTTCTATAGCAATCAAAACGAATTCAGCCGCGCAACAGCGATAGCATTTAGCTCAATGCTTTACATTCTATGAATTTCTAAAATCTGTAAGGTTTTCGATTTAGAGTTCTACTTTCTTGCAAATTTTATCAACCCAAATCACTTCATACTCCCATTAATTTTAAACCCTTTGAGCTTTTTAAGGGCTAACTAATTGCTGTAGATGGATATTAAGACTTCTTCTTTGCCATCAATCCCATCAGGTACTGGCACACCCAGGATTTTTGCAATGAAAGGATAAATATGAACATTGTGAAAAGCAGGTATGGTTAAACCTTGTTTCACGTTGGGTCCTTTCGCATAAAAAATTCCCCACATATCATTGACCACATCCGGATCGTAACCGTGGACCCCAAACTTCTTTATTTCGCCCTCCTGTTCAAACCTGTTATTCCTGCCATCACGAAAATAATAACCTGGATCCGCAACGAGCAAGAGATCGCCAGTCCTGGGATGATCGTAATGCCAGCTAGTCTTATATTCTGATTTTTTTAGAATTCTGAAATTTCTTTCTCTTTGCTTAATCGCAGCATAAAGGGAATCAGCCTGAACCTTATCGGCTGTATAAATATGCGTCTGTGTGCCACTGCTCACCACTTCAATTTTCTTACTATGTATATCAATTACTTCGTCTAAAAAAATAAAAGTTTCCCTTTTCATCTCCATCTCCCTCATTCCATGGTCTGATACCAAAATAACGTTAACTGGTATTTCAATTTTTTCGAGGCCACCCATCAATTTACCCAGCAGGGAATCTGCACGGTGTACTGCATTTCTTGTTTCTTTCGATAGTGGGCCAAATTCATGAGCCTCATGATCGGGTGAAGAAAAATACAAGGTGATAAATCTTGGTCTGTCGATTTCAGGTAATGCCAGCCACTCCAAAACTTTATCAACACGCGATTCAAAAGGGACTGATCCATCGTATTGGTAGAAATAGTCTGGATGCAACCCCTCAATGGGAATTTCTGATCCCACCCAGAAATAGGAGGCAGACTTCATACCATGCTGCTGAACCAGTCTCCACAATGGCTGTCCACCATAATAATATGGATCTTGCACTTTATCACGCTGGCTCATGCTGTATACAGCATTTCTGTTCCTGTCATAAAATGTATTGTCAACAAGTCCGTGATTTCCGGGGTACAATCCCGTAACAATGGTATAATGATTCGGGAATGTTTTGGAGGGAAAGGAAGGAATCAGAGCCTGTGCTGCACTGCCCTCTTTAATGAATTTTTTAAAATTAGGCAGATCATAAAGCTCAACATAATCGTGTCGAAAGCCATCGAAGGAAACGAGGATAACATAGGGACGCTGGCCAAAGCAACTAATACTGACAAACGCAAGGAATAGAGAAATGACGACCCTTAACATTCCGCCAATATGGTAAAAAACCTTCTTTTAGGTTCGATCAGAATGTTATTAGAATGATAATTTAAGTTGACGCGAAAGGAGGTTGTCTCATCTAATGACTAATTAAAGTACTAGTCATAGTGAAACCTGCATTTCGCAATAAGGATCTCATCAACCTTGACCTGATAGATCAGCCTATGCTCGTGGTTGATTCGTCTCGACCAAAACCACTGTATTTGTATCTTAAAGGTTCCGGTTTTCCAATTCCGGAAAATGAATTTCTCGAAATGTCCATTAATAATTCATTAATCAGGTTCAATATTTTTTTATCATGCTGCTGCCAGTAGAGATAATCATCCCACGATTCATCAACAAATACAAATTTCATTAGTCCAGAAGGTTCTTTTGGAAGGATTTCATACCCTTAAGTTTAGCAATGGCGGAGTCAAGTCTCTGCTCGTTAAGCTTCGAGGACAATTCATGGTGAGTTGCTGAAAGAGCATTAAACTCCTCCAGAGACATAATCACCACTCCCGAATCTTTGCCCCTATTAATAATCAAAGTCTCGAAATTTTTGGTGACCCGATCCAGGTAACGTTTTATATCCTTTCTAAAATCAGATAAAGTAGTAGTAATCATTTTCTACATGTTTGTACAAAATTATGTACATAATAAGTTAAAAACAACCTAATAGTTATGCCGTAGAATACAGGGGAGGTACTTTCGCAGCCCCGAAGCACTAGGATATCAGCAGCCAAGGCACAGCGCCTATAAATAGAACGCACCGGTCAATTTGAAGGGATATCAATTTCCGATTTTTAATCCCTCCAGAATCCTTTCTACCCACAATGCATATTGTTTGCCAGATGGATGGAGGCCATCTGATGCAACAAGTTCGGGATCATCAAAGCCACGTCTTGAGATGTCGGTGATATTGAAATATGCAATGCCATAAGATTCTGTTATCCTTTTGTTGACGGAATTAAACTCATCCAAAGCTTCACTGATTTGCGCTTGTTTTGGTTTGCCAAAGGGAGTGTACCCATAGTCAGGAATTGAAACAACAAAAACATTTTCCTTCTCCCCTCCTGCCAATGCAATTGCAGTTTTTAGCAAATCTTCGTACTCAATAGCATATTGATCCACTGGCTTTCCCTGATACTGATTATTCACACCAATCAGTAGGGACACCAGTCCATAAGTTTCCTTTCGGTTGGCGATGTCGATTGCATTTTTTAGGTTGTCCGTTCTCCACCCGGTAGTTGCAATAATAACAGGATGTGCAACTTCAATACCTCTTTCATTTAAAGCCTTTGCCAACTGTACAGGCCAGCGTTCAGCCTCAGCTACACTTTCCCCAATTGTATAAGAATCTCCCAATGCCAAATAGCTGATGCTCTTATTCGTAGTTTGTGCACACATGGTATTGCCCAGTAAAAGAATTAGTAAAGAACTTGATAACAGTGATTGAAAGTTCATAAAGTTATTTCCTGGTATCAATTGTGCCCGAAAGCTTTTCATTGTTTAAATATTTTCCAAACCAATTATTGTACCGGGTATAACGATCCACTTGATAGCTTGGTGTTTTGATGCCATGAAACTGGTCAGGGTAAACCACAAATTCTGTGGGTATGCCCAATGATTTCAAAGCCTGATACATTTGTTCACTACCGAGCGGTGGTACATTAAAATCCTTTTCACCCACCATATACAAGGTAGGTGTTTTTACTTTTTCGATGTTGAAGAATGGCGAAGACAATTCCATCCACTTATCGGCATGCTTCCACGGCACGCCAAGCTCTGTTTCATATTGTGCTGTATATTGATCTGTACCATATAAGGAAAACCATAAAGCGCTGCCCGCACCGCTGGCTGCCGCTTTAAATCGGGAGTCAGCTACCGTAATGTAATCCGTCAAAATGCCTCCGTAGCTCCAACCTCCTACGGCAAGCTGATTTTGGTCTACTTTTCCTTCCCCAATCAAATGATCAACCGCTCCTATCAGATCAATGACCTCTTTGTTACCCCAATCGGCATAGATAGCCCGGCTATAATCCATACCTCGGCCATTGCTTCCTCGGTAATTAACATTGGCTACCGCATAACCATTGGCAGCATGGAGCTGTGAGATCAAATCAAAACTGAAATCATCCTGACTAGTCGGGCCTCCATGAATCCAAAGTACCAACGGAAGCTTCTGACTTTTAGGTTTTCCTGATGGCCACAACAAAAGACTATTCACCACCGTACCATCCTTACTCTTTGAGCTAAATCCCTCCACCGTAGCCAAAGCCAGCGGCTTAAGAAATTCATCATGAACACGTGTAGTACGATTAACTGCACTACCTTCGATGCTATAAACCTCGAAAGGTGTAAGCGCATCACCACACAGAACGGCAAAGCGATTTCCTGACGCTCTATTTAAAGAGTGAAAAACTCTATCACCTGAAGTAATTTTCTTCATTTCCTTCGAAGCCACATCAAAAGTCACAATATATCGTCTGCGATCATCTTCAATTTCTGCATAGATTAATTTTCCATCCGCTGACCACTGCGGAGCAAATAGATCCCGGTCAACGTTGGCTGAAATGATGGTGGGCGCTCCTCCAGCTACCGGGATGATAGCAACCTGAGGTTGATCATAAATGTCGTAATCCGGGGTTCTTGATTTCAAGTATACAATTGATTTTCCATCCGGGCTCCAGTTTGGTGATGTGTCAGAATCTTGCCAGGTGGTAAGCTGACGTTCCTTGGCACCTTGTTTAGCTTCAATAACCCAAATATCCGTATTTCCATTTCTGTCTGGATCAACACTCCGGTTGCTTACAAAGGCAAGTTGCTTTGAGTCAGGTGACCACACGGGGTCAGCATGATCAAAGTCTCCACGTGTAATGGTATCCACCCTTTCTGTTGCAAGATCAAAAACATAGATGTGATTTCTTTTACGCTCAAGATAGCCCTGACCATCTGCCTTGAAATGGTATCGGTCCATAACTATGGGCTTCTTGGTTTTCTTTTTTTCTTTCTCCTCTGTGTCCTTTATATCCTGATCTTTTATGACCATTACAATTTTCTTAGCGTCAGGACTCCATTCATATGAACTGATATCAACCTTTAACTTGGTGAGTGCCAAAGCTTCACCTCCCCTTCTATCCATTTTCCAGAGCTGGGTGGTTTTGGCATCGTACCGGCTTGACAGGAATGTTAAGTATTTTCCATCGGGTGACCATCGTGGATTAGTTTCATTTTCCGGACTTGAGGTGAGTCTTATTGATTCTTTCCCATCCCAACTGCTCATCCAGATGTCCGCGTCATATTTGTCTTTAGCCGAATCGGGTGAAGAGATTACATAAGCCACCCATTTTCCATCGGGAGATAATTGTGGTTCTGCCACACTTTTTAATCGATAAATATCAGTAGGTTGGATAGCTCGCTGGGCCAGGGAACTTGTTAGTGGAAATAACGTAATTAGCAAAATCAGGTATGATTTCATGCGTTGTGATTTGAGACCTCACAAATTAGAAAAAAGTTGGTTCACTTCATGCAAATTTTAAACGATTGGTAATTAAGGCGATTACTTTAATTTTTAAGGAATACAAAATATGTATAAGAGATTCCATTAAATTAACCCGTTGAAATTAATCAGTCAGAAAAACGAGTAATCAAGGTGAAATCGCTGGCATTCGGAGAAATACTATGGGATATCATCGATGGCACGCCTCATCTTGGCGGAGCCCCTTTAAATTTTGCGGCACATATCGCTCAATGTGGAGCACAATCTTACATCATTTCGAGGGTTGGTGATGACAACCTGGGTAAAAGTGCACTCGCCAGGGTAAAGGAAAACAGGGTGAATATCACGTATATTCAAACGGATCCGGTACATGAAACGGGCACCGTTAAAGTCACCGTTTCCAACGGCCAACCTGATTATACCATTCGTGAAAATGTGGCTTACGACTATATTGAATACAATGATGATGTAAAGGAAATCAGTAAACTTAAATTTGATTTGTTTTATTTTGGTTCTCTGGCGCAGAGAAGCAAAGTCAGCGCTTACACCTTAAATTCTATTCTCAATAACAATAATTTTGGAGACATTTTTTACGATGTGAATATCCGTAAAGACGGATTTAACGGCATTATTCTGAACGACTCATTGGCAAGAGCCACTATTCTAAAGTTAAATATCAACGAGTTGCCGGTTATGTCGGAGCTGATATTTGACAGCAATTTGTCGAGTGAAGAGTTTTGTAAAAAGCTTACAGAAAAATTCTCTGTAAGAATTATCATTATCACAGCCGCAGATGATGGATGCTATATTTATACCAATCAGCATTTGAGTCATGTCCGCGGCATTCAGGTGGAAGTTGAAGATGCTGTAGGTGCAGGTGATGCCTTCAGCGCGGCTTTCGTACTTTACTATGCCAAAACAAAAAATGCCATCAAGGCGGCAAGTTTAGCCAATAAAATCGGAGCTTTTGTAGCAAGTCAAAAGGGCGCTATTCCAGCCTATTCTGATGAAATCAAAAAAATGCTGAAAGGGAAATAACTTATTCGAAGCGCAACGATTCAATCGGATCCAGCTTTGACGCTTTGAAAGCCGGATAATATCCGGATGAAAGTCCTACCACAATACAAATTACAAAACCAACAAACATCCACAACCAGGGAATCACAAAACCATCAATGCCAATAGCTCTGGAAATCAGATTTCCAATTCCTATTCCCATCACGATGCCAGCCAGCCCTCCCAATATACAAACTACGATAGCCTCAATCACAAACTGTTGTCTGATGAGGCGAGGTGTTGCACCCAGCGCTTTGCGTACCCCCACTTCCCGCGTTCGTTCAGTTACGGATACCAACATGATGTTCATCAAGGCAATGGACGCGCCAAGTAATGTAATAAATCCTACTCCAAATCCCCCTATTCTAAGGGCTCCGGTTATACTTTCAAGATTTTCAGCTAGCGTCTCACTCTTCTCAATTTCAAACGTATTGGGTTCCCCCACCCTATTCTGACGGATTGATCTCATCAATCCAGTAGCTTCACCCATAGCCAATTCAATATTTGAAACATCATTTATCCCCACCGTGAGGATATATTCCAAACCCCTGCCGCTTGCCAACTGGTTGGCAACAATCACCGGTATGAATGCCATGTTATCATAATTATCTTCCGCCAGTTGACCTTTCTCTTTGAGTACACCAATTACTCTAAACCTTGTCCCCTTAAATGAGACTTCGCTGTTGACAGGCTCTTCGTTATCATCAAAAATATCCTTTACAATTTTACTGCCCAGTACAACCACCTGACTGCCATATTGAATTTCAAGTGAAGAAAAATTACGACCCCGCTCTACATTCAATCCGTTAATGGCCAGGTATTCAGTATTAATTCCCATTACGCCTACATTAGGATTGGTTTTACGTGAATTGTGTTTTACTTCCGCGATTTGTGTAAGGTTAGCTGAAAGACTAATGGAAGAGGGAATAGTATATCGGTCGATAAATTTTTCCATCTCCTGAAGATATACTGGTCTGACTATCTCCTCCTTGATCCCCTGCTGGCTTCTGTTTCTGTTTCGTTTAGAGTAGATATCAAATGTATTTACGCCCAGCGATGACAGGCTTTCGGAAACCGAATACTCTATCCCGTCAATTGCGGTAAGAATACCTACAAGGGAGGTAATGCCTATAGCTACTATGAGTGCAGTCAGTACCGACCGCAGCAAATTAGCCTGAACAGATCTTAGACCTTCCCTAAAATTTTCAAGCAAATTCATATGTTAATAATTGTTTTTTAGTGGTCACCTGCCGGTCAGGCAGGGAATCGCCATAATTAAAATGCTGTTGGGTATCAAGCACTTGTATGGCGATTTCATGAGAAAAAAATATAGTTTGTAAGATCAAAAATAGTGATAGTGCGTTGTATTATAAGACTAAAAATTGAAGATTTTGTTACATTCGCCATGGTGTTGAAGATTCAAACGATGAGAATACTGATTTTGTTGTTGATTTTAATGGCGGGCACTGCCGCGAAGGCCAATTACATCTTTATCCCAATGGATGCAAAACAGGCCAACCATTTGAAGGCTTACGGCCTCTCGTACTGGATATTAAAGAATGACATTGAGGTGGATTGGCTGTTGAATTATCGCGGAGGAAGTTTTATGTGCAAATACCAGCCGGCCATTCAAAACGAACTCGTGGTGAGGGGGGTGAGTTTTGAAATTATTTCTGATGCTCAAGCCAATGGTATCATTACAGAAATAGCCAGTCCCGCTGTTAATTACGACTTGATGAAGCTGGAAAAATATCCACGGATAGCTGTCTATTCGCCAAAAACGAAACAGCCGTGGGACGATGCCGTTACTTTGGTTCTTACCTATGCCGAAATTCCCTACGATATTATTTTTGATAATGAGGTATTAAAAGGAGAGTTGCCAAAATACGATTGGCTTCACCTCCACCATGAAGATTTTACAGGGCAATACGGTAAGTTTTACGGAAGCTACGCCAACATGCCGTGGTACATTGAAGCGCAAAAGGAAGCCGAAGAAATAGCACGATACAATGGGTTTCATAAAGTATCCCAGCTTAAGCTGGCTGTTGCCAAAGCAATGAAAGAATTTGTAGCCGGTGGCGGCTTTTTATTCTCTATGTGCTCAGCTACTGACTCATTTGATATTGCCCTGGCAGCAGAAGGTGTAGATATCTGTGAACGAATGTATGATGGTGACCCTGCCGATCCAAGGGCTCAGGAAAAACTTGATTTTGAAAAAACACTGGCCTTCACCGATTTCAGAATTTCAAGAGATCCGTATCAATACGAATTTTCTGATATCGACAACAATGCACCCGAAAGAGGCCTTAGGCAAGACAATGATTACTTCAACGTTTTTGAATTTTCAGCCAAGTGGGACCCTATCCCAACTATGCTCACTCAAAATCATACCCGCGTGATTAAGGGTTTTTATGGGCAAACGACGGGATTTAAAAAACACCTGATAAAACCGGATGTGGTTGTTATGGGTGAAAACAGGGAAATACGGGAAGCAAAATACCTTCATGGGGTTTTGGGAAAAGGATTTTATACTTTCTACGGTGGACACGATCCTGAAGACTATCAGCATACCGTAGGTGAAGATCCTACTGACCTGAACCTGCATCCCAATTCACCCGGCTATCGGTTGATTTTAAATAACATTCTCTTTCCGGCAGCTAAAAAGAAAAAACAGAAAACATAATTCTGGTTTACATAGAATCAGGGAGATTAGTGAATCCGGTCTCCTCTTACCTCAAGTTTGCCAACAATTTCCGCCTCATCCTTAAGCAGTTCACGCCACCTGTTTTCAACTACTTCATGGCTCTTAAACTCCTTGGCCAGAGAGAGGAATGTTTTGTAGTGGCCTGCTTCTGAAACCACCAGCTCGTAGTAAAAATTACTCAATTCTTTATCCTCAATTTCTTTCCACAGCAATCGAAACCTTTCGCAGCTTCTTGCTTCAATCAACGCGTTGATCAGTAATTTTTCAACCAACTGATCGTTACGGTTGCCCCCTCCTCGCATTACTTTTTGAAGTTGCTCAACGTATTCATCTCGTCTGCTTACGCCAAAGGACATCCCGCGTTTAGTCAATTCTGCCATAACTCTCTCAAAGTGGCCCCACTCCTCGGCCACTATAGGCGTCAATGTTTCAACTAATCTGGCATACTCCGGATACTGTATGATGAGCGAAATACAGGATGAGGCCGCCTTTTGTTCACAATAAGCATGGTCAACCAGAATTTCTCTTATGCTTTTTTTTGCGATATCTACCCACCTTGGGTCAGTAGGAAGTTCCAAACCCAAAATATGTTTCTCCATGATCAATCAAATAACAATAACTCAAAACCAAAATCCATAATGTTTCGCTGGCCTGGGTAAATGGGCGTGGGTAAGTATCCGGATCTTGTAATGGCCTGAACAAGGTTATGGTATTTAAAAAAGAAACGGCCGCGCTTCATTTTGGCGTTTAGAAAAATATCGGTCAACGGATAAGCGGGTGTGGAAAAAACATCCTGAACATAAAATTGCTGTATAGCCGGATCATATTCAAGGTCAAAATAGCTGGATCGCCAATGTACATCCACGCCAATTTGCACTTGCAGGTTCTTTTTAAATATCAGATTCTCATAGGCCAACTGCGCATTGACAAACAAATCCGGTACGCGAAGCGCATCATCATCATTGGTTAGTAATAAAGAATAAATTACTTGGGGTCGAAAAAACACATGCCGCAAGAACCGAACAGACGCGCGAAGTTCAGGTACTATAAGTTCTTGCATTCCTTCAGACTGAAAAGGCAGAACCTGTTGATCGGTGTCCGTAAACAAGCCTTTTCTAAAATAAATGTAATCCTGATAACGAGTAAAGGTAAATCCCGGAGAAAACTGGAATCTCCCTAGCGCCAGTTTACCAAATGCTTCAACCTGAGTTGATAAAACATCCCTAAAGTCATTATTCCAAAAATCAAAAGAACCCCGGTATGCATTGTGCAAAAACGATGGCCTGCTCAACATTTGCTTTGCCCTGGCCTCTACCCATTTCGATCGCAAGGTAACTTCAGCGTTGTAGTTTCCGCCATCCAGGTATTCCATCCAGGCCGTGAAATGGGTAATGGAATCGTGCTCATAGGACATTCTTCCTCCCAAATAATATTCTATATCATTTAAAGGAAGCGCAAGGGTATCTTCAAGAAAATATTTATACCTGAAATTATAATCCCTTGCCTTAGCATAGCCATTATAAAATATTTTCCCAACCTTACCTTTTACCCCAATTGTGTTAGTCCAGTAAGAAAAATACGTGCTATCATTTACTTCATTCGTTTCATCAGGGTCAATAGCTTCGAAATTATCATAAAAGGATTGTGGATCAATGGCTAAGTCATCTTTGAATTCATTTACACGTTTGCCCAAATCGGATTCATGATAAAGCTGGAGCGCATTTCCGATTCTGTATTGGTGAAATAAATGTGCCTGGACTTGCAAATGTATGCTGGTAGCAGCCGTTAATTTAGGTGCATTAGTCCGATCAAAGATGGATAAAAACGTAGAGTCCTCTGGAGGATCGACAACCACGATGCCACCCATTTCCTCCACGCTGTGGCGGATTCTTCGGTAGTTCAGGAGTCCCTGATACTTTTCATTCTTGGTGCGAAATGAAGTATGAAAATCGTAATAATGACTTACCGTTTGACGGTCGCCCTTTCCGGATCGCTGAATTTGTTTATCAACCAACAATGGTCTGTAATCAAATCCAAAATTCCATCGCGGATTAATGTTTCGGCTGAACTCAATACGCGTCATTGCCCTGCCGAAACCACCCCAAATAATTCGCATTCGTGTATAGGGTGATTTCGTGTCGAAATAGTTAGGCTCCTCGGTCAGAAAAAATTGATCATAAACAGAAAAACCGGTAGAAACGCCAATAGCAGATGGCAGTTGCGGGAAAATTGGATAGAGCGCTGTGCCTACACTACCAAGGTCTTTGTATGTATTATTAAATCGCTGTACATACGTCCATCGGTGATAATTCAGAATGGTCGTGTCAATAGGCTGATAATTATTTCTATTATAGAAAATGTCTTCCTCTGATATCCAACTGGTTGTACTGGGCCCATATACGTTGCGGGTTGAATCGTCTACAATGGTTGACCCCCTTCTCGGTCCTTGCGCCAGTGCCGAACACGCAATGAGAATAAAAAAGAGAGGAATACACTGCTTTAAGCGCACGCGCAAATATAATCTACTCATTTACGGATTGGGAATTGTCCATCACCTTTTGAATGGTCCTTAGTACCAGCATATCAAATTCCGCACCATTCTTAATGAAATTCATTTCTATTGGGAGATAAAAGCAAAGTATTGGACTTAAATAAACATCAAATTCCGGGTCAATCAATCGCACCATATCCTTTTCAGTAGTCAATAACGAAGTGTCCTTTTGAGTTGACACGAATTTAGCTATTGACTGAACTTCATTTATAGTATATTGATGGTGATCCCTGAAAGGAAAATGTTTTATCAATTCAAAGTTCGCCGTTACGTATTCCAATAACGGTTGTTCCCGGGCAATCCCAGTGACGAGAACAATTTTTTTTGAAATGAGTTTATCCGTGCCCGCAAAGGATTGTGGTTTTCCATACTTGATATTGGAAAAGAAAACAGGCTTGTCGATAGCGTATTCAGCGATCTGATTTTTTATATCCCGCTCTCTTAGATCATCTAAATCTGTCCGGCATTTGGTTACCACAATAACATCTGCCCGACTGGCTTCGCCCCTCCTTTCCCTCAACCGGCCCATAGGAAGAAGGTAGTCTTGAAAAAAAGGTTTGGCATAATCGGTTAGCAGAATAGTAAGATGGGGTAGTACACTTCGATGTTGATAGGCATCATCAAGTAACACAACATTCGTATCGGGAAACTCATTTAGAATGGTGGGAATAGCAAATGCCCGATCTTCTGCAACTACTACTTTTATTTCCTTACCAAAGTTTCTGAAGAACTGAAATGGTTCATCGCCAAGCGATGAAGCACTTTCACTTTGGCTCGCAAAACGCAATCCCCTGGATCTCCTGCCATAACCCCGGCTTAAGGTCGCCACATGATAATTGTTTTTAAGAAGCCTGATAAGGTATTCAACGGCAGGTGTTTTACCTGAACCCCCGATATTCAGGTTCCCTACATTTATTACCGGAACGTCAAACTCAAATGACTTCTTGTGTCCGATTGAATACAGGTGATTTCGGATACCGGTGACCACCCGAAATATCACGGCAAATGGAAACAACAGTACACGCAACACCCCCATCGAATTAAAGACTTAGATCTTTGTATTTTTGTCAAAACTAATCAATCGATGGAAACCATAACGATAAATGACATCACTTCTCATCTCGAACGATTAGCACCCATCAGTTATCAGGAGTCGTACGACAACAGCGGGTTGCTTACCGGGGATTCACAATGGAATGCAACCGGTGTCCTGGTCACCCTCGATTGCATTGAAAAGGTGGTGGACGAAGCCATTGAAAAAAAATGCAATTTGATAGTGGCTCATCATCCTATCATTTTTAAGGGACTGAAAAACCTAAATGGAAAAAATTATGTGGAGCGTACCCTTATTAAAGCCATCAAAAATGACATTGCCATTTATGCTATACACACCAACCTGGACAATGTCATTCAGGGAGTAAATCATAAGATCGCGCATAAGATCGGCTTGACAGACCTGACGGTACTTTCACCCAAGGCGGATGTCCTTACTAAAATGGTAACCTTTATTCCCCCCACTCACGTGGACAAGGTTATGCAAGCAATTCATGAAGCCGGGGCCGGAAACATTGGCAAGTATACCCATTGCAGTTTCAGAATTACGGGCACGGGCGCCTTTCAGCCAACGGATGAAGCAAAGCCGCATGTCGGTAAAATAAACCAACTGGAAAAAATTGAAGAAGTAAGAGTGGAAGTGATTTTTCCCAACTTCCAGGAAAATAGGGTGTTGAAAGCGCTTAAAGCGACACACCCATACGAGGAGGTAGCCTATTACCTACAACCGGTGTCCAATAAGAATCAGGAAGTGGGTTCCGGGCTTATTGGCAGATTTGAAAAGCCGATGGAACCGGAGGCCTTTCTGAAACGTTTAAAGGCCGTAATGAATACTGCTTGCGTCCGCCATACTGAGTTACCCACAAATCCAATCCGGAAAGTGGCTGTATGTGGTGGATCGGGAAGCTTCTTATTACCCATGGCCAAAGCCCTGAAAGCAGATGCTTACGTATCCGCAGATTTTAAATATCATGAGTTTTTTGATGCCGATGGAAGGATTCTGATAGCAGACGTGGGTCATTATGAAAGTGAACAATATACTAAAGACCTCCTAAAAGAGGTTTTAGAAGAAAAATTTCCTAATTTTGCGATCAATTTTTCAGAAACCGTCACGAATCCAATTAGCTACTTGTAATTAATGGAAAATCAAACAGTTGCACAGAAACTAGAAGCTCTTGTAAAACTTCAATTTATCGACTCAAAAATAGATCAGCTTAAGAAACTCAGAGGCGACCTTCCTGATGAAGTACAGGACCTGGAAGATGAGGTAGAAGGATACAAAACCAGAATGGGTAGGTTTGAAGCCGAGTTAAAGGAACTGGATGACTCGATTAAGAAAAATAAGGACGGAATAAAAGAAGCCGAAAAGCTTGTTAAAAAATATAACGAACAGCAAAAGAACGTTAAAAACAATCGCGAGTACGATGCGATTACCAAGGAAATTGAACTGCAGGAACTCGAAGTCCAGATTTGCGAAAAGCGGATAAAAGAGGCTAAAGACAAGATCGAACAGAAAAAGGAAGAGATAAAGGGAATCGAAGCGCTGATCAGTGAACGAAACGAAGATCTGAACAATAAGAAAAAGGAACTCGAAGAAATACTCAATGAGAGTCAGGAAGAAGAAGGAGCTTTGCTTGCCGATCGTGAAAAGGCAGCAAAAAAAATAGAGGATAAACTACTCAAATACTATAACCGCCTGCGCACAAGCCTTTCCAACGGGCTTGCAGTAGTACGTGTAGTTCGCGGAGCTGCCGAAGGATGTAATATTATTATTCCTCCACAAAAAATTGCTGAAATCAGGGAGAAAAAGAAAATTGTAATAGACGAGCACTCAGGCCGTATACTGGCGGATGTTGATATGGATTCCATGGAAGAAGATGTAAAAACAAAGAAAAAAACCACCCCAAGAAAGAAGAAAGTTGGATAGCACCATTACCATAAGATGCGCACGAAGGGCAGGCCAAATCGCCTGCCTTTTTTTATTGAGCCTATCCGTTCCAGCGATAGCCAACGATTTGGTGTGGAAATTTGATCCGGCCTTGCAAAAAGCTTATCAAGCAGTGCTCAACCTGGACACCGACAAGGCCTATTCAGAACTGCAAAAGCTTGGATCTGTACCCAATCCGTTTCACAAAATTTATGTTGAGAGCTTCCTCGAAACACTAGACGTGTTGATTTCCGAGGATGAGGTTAAGTTTGCAAAAATTGAAAATAATTTTAAAGCCCGGTTTAAATTCCTGGACAGTCAACCTGAATCTGCTGAGACCTTGTTTCTTAAGGCAGAACTCAATTTACAACGCAGTTTTAACTTCCTGAATCACGGCCAGGATCTAAACGCCATATTAGCCATTCGTTCTGCCTACAATCAGTCGGCCGCATGCCTGGAAAAATATCCCGACTTCATTCCCATAAAAAAAACAAGCGGTGTAATCCAGGTGATGATCGGGTCAGTACCAGACAAGTACAGTTGGTTAATGAGTTTGATTGGAATGAGCGGATCGGTTACCACCGGTCAGCAACAACTGATGGAGCTACGAAAATCAACGTCATCACTAAATACAGAGGCTACCATTCTGTATTATACCATCAATGGATTAATCAATCAACAACACGAAGAAGCTACTAAAGGAATCTTAACATATCTGGAAGAACAACCCTATAACCGGTTGACGCTTTTTCTGGGTGTTAACCTTTTGATGAAGAACTCACAAAGTGAACAAGCACTGAAATTGATCAATACACTGGATGAACATACTCAAGGGCTCCCAATGTATTACATTGACTATTTACGGGGGGAAATATTATTGCAAAAAGGCGATTATCAGGAATCCATCAGTTCCTATCTACGGTTTATCCGCAACTATAAGAGTGATAATTTCAAAAAGGATTCCTACTACAAGATTGCTTTGTGTTACTGGCTACAAAACGAGAATGCAGAAACCCAAACGTATTTCGAGCTAGCCAGAAAAACGGGAAAAGAGGTAGCCGAGCCCGATCGATACGCCTCTGCGCAATTGAAGCAGGGTACTTTACCCAATAGTAAACTGCTTAAACTAAGACTCTATACCGATGGAGGTTATTATAATGAAGCGCTTGAAACCGTTAAGACAATTTCGATTGTTGAATTGAGAGCAGAAAAAGAGATCGCTGAATATCACTACCGCAAAGCAAGATTGGCCGACAAACTTGGCGACCTTGAGACAGCACAGTTTCATTACAAGAGGACCGTTTTAATTTCCGGAGAAAATTCATGGTATTTCGCCCCTAATGCCGCTCTTCAGCTTGGCTATATTGCCCGAACAAACAACGATTTAGGCACAGCAAGAAAATATTTTGAACAAGCGCTGACTTACAAAAGGCATGAATACAAGAATAGTATTGATGGTAAGGCTAAATCCGCTTTGGAGCAGTTGAAAAACTGAATCGCTCAACCGCTGCTTTCATCTTATTTGGTGTAAATGGGAATCTTCATTAAATCCCTCCACCTTTATCATTGATCCGGTATAAGTAAGAAGGTATAATCCCAAATTTCTATGCTCAAATAAATCCATAGAATACAAGGGGTAATTCAACAACTGACAAAGAAATATGCGAATGGCTCGCCCATGCATACAAATCAAAATTGTCTTCTCTTTATTTTTACTTAGCATTTTCTGAATAAACGGAACTTGGCGTTGGGCTACATCCTCAGGGCTTTCCCCACCCTCAATTTTTAAAGAAGTATTGCCACTTTGCCACTGTTTTAGCAACCAATGATAGTATGCATCCTCTTCCGGAGTGATGTTGGTTCCCTCCTTGCTGCCCCAATTGATTTCGTTTAAAGCTTCTGAGGATTGATGCGTTATTCCATTCGTCAAAAAAAGTGAGATGGACTCTTTGCTCCTTTTTAGTTGAGAAGTATAAATCGCATCAAAAGGAATATGCTTATAGTGTTGAAAAAAGGCCTGGGCTTGAAGCTGCCCGGTATTGTTTAATGATGAATCAATTCCACTCCCCTGCACAATTCCCCTTCGATTAAAGTCGGTTTGGCCGTGCCTGATCAGGTAAATTTTTTTGCTGGTCAATTTCTTCTAATTTGGCGCAAAAATAAGGAAATAGTCTATTGGCTGCGCATCCAAAACCAAAATCACCATCGTTCATTTCGCAGGGCGTTACCCTCCCGGAATTGAACAAGCTTTCTGAAAATACCTTGGTAAGTCACCTGGGTATAGTCTTTACCGAAGTAGGTGAAGACTACCTTGTTGCAACAATGCCTGTAGACCAGAGAACCTATCAGCCCCTGGGATTGTTACATGGCGGAGCTTCTGTTGCATTAGCGGAAACTTTGGGAAGCGTAGCGGCTGCCGTGTGCATTGATCGCCATACGCAATATTGCGTAGGCCTTGAAATAAATGCGAATCACATTAAAAGTGCCCGTGATGGAATTGTAATAGGAACCGTAAAACCAATTCACATCGGCAAAAGAACACATGTGTGGGAAATAAAAATAACCAATCCACAAGATGAGTTGATTTCAATTAGCCGAATTACCATGGCTGTTATTGATAAGCGCTAAGTGAATGATAGGACCATCTCAACAAAAAGCTAACGTACGCACCGAAAAGGAATTGATGAATTCAATTCTGGGTCACCATTTAACTGAAGGTAGCGCCATTGGATTGTGGCGGTTACCCCAATCTTCAACAAAAAATCTCATCGTTGGAACGGATGGCCCTATAAACCTCAGTGAGGTTGTGCTGGAGGAGCTTGATGCCGGATTTCTATTCTCACCCTTTGATCCGGATAAAGAAAAAATTTTCATTAAAGCTGATTTGCAGTATGTGATTGAAAATGGAGAACTGGATAGAAATCAGTCAAATCCAGGCTCGTGGGAAGATGAAAAACCAGAATCGGATTTGAATACCAAAGAGCAAATTAAATTCTTTAGAAACAATTTAACCGTAGACGAAACTTCAGGCCATTCAGAATATCTGAATCTTGTGGCAAAATCAATCGATGCCATTCAAGAGGGATACCTGGAAAAAATTGTTCCCTCACGAAGTAAAAAAATACAATTACCGGAAAAGGTTGATATACTCGAATCGTTCAACACGCTTTGTTCACGTTATCCAAATGCTTTTGTTTCGCTTGTCTCTTCGGCGCAAACCGGCACCTGGATGGGAGCTTCCCCCGAGTTGCTTGTTTCCGTTGACAAGAATATGCATTTCAAAACTGCCGCGGTAGCCGGAACCCAGGCACTGCCGGAAAATGAGGATCTCAAATTGGTCGCCTGGACCCAAAAAGAAATTGAGGAACAAGCCTTGGTAAGCCGGTACATTATCAATTGTTTCAAAAAAATCAGACTGAGGGAATTTGATGAACACGGTCCAAAGACATGGAAAGCCGGAAATCTCCTGCACCTAAAGACTGATTTTGAAGTTGATATGCAGGCAACAAATTTCCCTCAGTTGGGAAGTGTCATGCTGAAATTACTTCACCCGACATCCGCAGTATGCGGCATGCCCAGGGAAGCATCCATTAATTTTCTTAAGAACCACGAAAATCTAGATCGAAGTTTTTACAGCGGCTTTCTGGGGCCGGTAAATTTTCAGCAGGAGACATACCTTTTTGTCAACCTGAGGTGTATGCAATGGGGAATTGAAGAAGCTGTTCTCTATGCAGGAGCCGGTGTAACCCTTGAATCCAATCCGGAAAAAGAGTGGGAGGAAACAGAAATGAAAATGAATACCTTGCTTAAAGTCTTTGGGTCTTAATTCTTCGCCTGTGCATCTTCAACCCATCTTTGACATTGCAGAAATCTGTGCACAACACGGAATTAACAATGCGATTCTATGCCCGGGTTCGCGCAATGCTCCGCTCACCTTGGGTTTTAGTCGTCATCCTGACATCAATTCAAAGACAATCAGTGATGAAAGAAGCGCGGCATTCATCGCACTTGGAATTGCTCAGGCAACCCAAAAAACCGTTGTACTAAACTGCACCTCCGGATCCGCTGTTTATAATTTTGCTCCTGCTGTAGCTGAAGCTTATTACCAGCACGTTCCGCTACTCATTTTTACAGCCGACAGACCCAAAGAATGGATCGATCAATTGGACGGGCAGTCTATTCGTCAAACCAATATCTATGGAAATCATGTTAAACAATCATTCGAACTGCCTGAAGATTACGACCACCCCGATTCAGTATGGTTTATTAACCGGATAATTAATGAAGCCATTAATTTATCCAATCGATTTCCAAAAGGTCCGGTCCACATCAACGTCCCGCTTCGGGAACCCCTGTATCCGTCCAAAGAAGAAATACTTGAGTTTTCAAAAAGTCAACGAATTATCCGGGAGCAGGTATCAGAACCTCAACTCCACCCGGAATTATTAACCTCCTTAAAATCTGAATTTCTATCTTTTACCAAGATACTCATTGTAGCGGGTCAGCAGCCTAAAGATGAAACACTCTCCAATGCGCTTACTAAATTTTCAAATCAACATAACATCCCGGTTGTCGGAGATATTATTTCAAATCAGCACAACCTGGAAAAGGCTGTACGGCATGCTGATGTTCTATTTGGGCAATGCAGAGACGCGGTGAAGAAAGTTTTGAAACCAGAACTCCTGGTTACATTTGGAAATTCGGTGATCTCAAAAAATCTTAAAACATACCTACGCGCCTATAAACCACTCCAGCATTGGCACCTCCAACCCAATGGAAAGACGGCGGATACATTCCAATCGTTGTCTCATGTACTGGCCATTAGTCCGGTTCATTTTTTTGAACAACTAACTGAAGTTGTTGCCAAATCAGGTTTTGACGCCCAAAAAAGGGAAAACTATTTTCGGTTATGGGAGGTAGAAGAACACAGGACAAAACGCGCTATTGACAATTTTTTTACCCCACCTCAACTAAACGAGTTTTATCTGGTATCGGAAGTGTTGAAGAATTTACCTGAAAACACACAACTGCACCTGGCTAACAGCATGTCCATTCGTTACGCCAATTTTATAGGATTGGCTTCTTCACAAAAAAATGTCCGGGTTTTTTCAAATCGGGGAACCAGTGGGATTGATGGATGTACCAGCACGGCTGTTGGTCATGCACTTACTTCAGCAGATCCGGTTGTACTGATCACGGGCGATATGGCAACGCTTTATGATCGCAATGCATTCTGGCATAATTATAAACTGCCAAACTTTCGTATGGTTGTACTAAACAACCATGGAGGTGCGATTTTCTCAATGATTGATGGTCCTGGCAACTTACCGGAGGCTGAATCCTATTTCATTACACAACAAAAATTGACTGCCAAAGCCATTGCGACAGAGTATGATTTTGATTATCTCAAATTGGATAATCTCAAAAAACTCAAGAATCTTCTGAAAGACCTTTTTGACTTTGATGGCAGAACGAAAATTATGGAATTCGAGAGTTCACACGAATCAGCTAAGAAGACATTGGATGAATTCAAAAAACAAATAAAAGATAGTTATGACACTTAAGTATCCATGGGTTCCTGTAAAGGAATATAAAGAAATACTATTTCAACGATACGAAGGCATTGCGCGCATCAGCATAAACCGTCCTGAGGTGCACAATGCATTTACTCCCTTGACTGTGAACGAAATGATTGATGCCGTAATGATTTGCCGTGAAGATCCGGAAATCGGAGTGATCATTCTTACCGGTGAAGGAGGCAAGGCTTTTTGCAGTGGTGGCGATCAAAGTGTACGCGGACATGGCGGATACGTGGGCGGAGACAAAGTTCCCAGGCTCAACGTACTGGATCTTCAAAAATTAATTCGTTCGATTCCAAAACCGGTAATTGCTGCAGTAGCGGGGTGGGCAATCGGTGGAGGACATGTTTTACACGTTGTTTGTGACTTATCCATTGCTGCAGACAATGCCCGATTTGGTCAGACAGGCCCTAAAGTAGGAAGTTTTGATGGTGGGTTTGGCGCTTCTTATTTAGCACGCATCGTAGGACAGAAAAAAGCCCGGGAGATCTGGTATCTGTGCGATCAATACGATGCACAGGAAGCGCTTGAAATGGGTTTGGTTAATAAAGTAGTCCCCCTGGATCAATTGGAGGAAACTTACGTTGCCTGGGCCATGAAAATTCTGAAGAAAAGTCCCTTGGCCATTCGTATGCTCAAGTGTTCTTTTAATGCAGAACTGGATGGCCAGGCCGGAATCCAGGAACTTGCCGGTAATGCTACCTTGTTGTATTACCTGAGTGACGAGGCAAAAGAGGGAAAAAACGCTTTTATTGAAAAACGTGAACCTGACTTCTCTAAATTCCCCAAATTTCCCTAGTTAATTAAATGATCCCTCAATCGATCCTGCTCAATGGGAAGAACTATACCCACGATCAAATCATTGAAGGTTCCATCACTGCGAACTCAGTATTCGAAAAGTATACGTTGCAATTTTGCCAACAATGGTTAAGGGGCGAAACTCATTTTCAATTAACCACTTCAGGATCCACCCGATTGCCGCAGCCAATTGAGATCACCAGAGGTCAAATGGTCGCAAGCGCTAAAAACACGGCGTCATACTTTGGGCTTAAACCCAATTATTCAGCGTTGGTTTGTCTGGATACGCGCTACATCGCGGGAATGATGATGCTGGTTCGTTGCTTCGAAATAGGGATGCATCCTATAATTATCGAGCCTGTTGCCAATCCATTGAAATCGCTGAACGAAAATGTGACAATTGATTTCTCAGCGTTCGTACCCTATCAAGTAAATCAAATGATCATTGATGATCCTGAGAAACTTGACCGAATCAAAGTTGCAATAATCGGCGGTGCGCCTGTTGATCACCAACTTTTCAACAAAATCAAGAGTCTGCCTGGCAAGATATACGCCACCTATGGAATGACGGAAACTTTATCTCATGTTGCATTAAAAAGGCTAAATGGTGAAAATCCGGTTGGCTATTTCAAGGCACTTCCCCATGTTAAATTCAGCACTGACGAACGCGGCTGCTTAATTGTAGATGCGAATTTCTTAACATCACCGGTTGTTACCAACGACCTGGTTGAATTATCGGGTGACCGTCAATTCAATTGGATCGGAAGGTGGGATAATGTGATTAATACGGGTGGCATCAAAGTCGTGCCAGAACGTATTGAAGAAGCGATTCAAAAAGTCTTCAACATGTTGAAGTTAGGCAACCGTTTTATTGTAGGAGGTATTGCTGACAAGAAGTTGGGACAAAAGGTTTGTTTGATTGTAGAAACCCATACAGGCATTAACCTTTCCGTTGGCCAACTTCGCGAAATAATGCGGGATTCGTTAAGCCACTATGAAACCCCCAGGGAAATTCTCTTTGTTAAAAAATTTATTGAAACCGAGACGGGAAAAATAAATCGCAAAGCAACAATTCATCTATTCCCCGTCTAGCGCCCTGATCGCTATTTTTACATTAGCGATAGGGCACCGGGTTCGTTCCTAAAGAGTGCTTCTCGCTATGGCTTAGAAGAATCATCTGAGAGGATCGGCACTGATTCCATACCTGGAACAGACGGGGATAGAACATAAGGTTATTTCTTCCTTGATTTCAAATCAAGTATTTCTTTTTGCAAGTCGAGTACAACGCCGGCCAGGTTTTCAATAGATAATTCCTTTTGCGACTCCACATCGGGAAACTGAACGCTGATGTATGCTTTGGCAGACCATACTTCAACAACATCTTCGCCATCTATCTGAAAGGGTGCATACTGCCTGTTGTCGGAAACCAGAAAAAGCTTTCCGCTTTCATCCAGGTAGTTGAATACTCGCTTGTAAACAATTCCTTCCCTATTGGTTACCAACACGTAGGTTTTTCCATTTTTCAAATCCTTCAGGTTGTCAACATACTCCCCGATGATGATTGTGCCGGGTAGTATGGGAAGCATGGAGTCGCCACTGATTTCAAACGCACGATAGGTGCCTGTACTTAGTATCGGTAATTTAAACTTCGGAAGTTCTTTTACATATTCAGGGTCCGCGTATCCATTAAGATACCCGGCCGCTGCCTTATGCGGAACCAATTCTATATTTTCTTTCTTTTCATGATCAACAGAAACTATCAATACATTCTTGCCCCTGGCATAATCTTTTAAACCGGATGCTGATTTGATTTCATCCGATAAATCGTTGGCAATAATGGCATCAACAGTAAGGCCTGCCATACTCGCCATCTTCTGTAGCAATTCCAACCGGGGTTCAGCTCTGTCTTCTTCATACGCTCCCACCAAAGAACGTTTTATTCCCAGTTCATTACCAAATTGTTCCTGCGTAAGCTTCAACTGCTTACGGATAAACCGAACATTATCACTGATTCTGGACATAGGTTATCTCTTAAAGATTAGAATTCTCCCCGAGTTGACTTCCCTTTTGCTAAATGAAAACAGATTACGCTGATAGTATCGATCCGTCTGTTGCATGGCCATTACGTGTTTATTTATCTTTTCAATAATTTCAGTTACTGAAGTCTTTGCCTCGGCCAGGAGGTATCCATAACAATCCTGACTTTGACCTACCGTGGCAAAATTCACTTGAAATTTGCCTGATTTCAGCCTTCTGCTTTTAAGTTTTAGTTTTGAATTCATGCAACAATAACTAATAATTTTAGCTAATTACTAAACTTAAGGTCTCATTAGCAAGCTTTAGCTAATTTATTTAGCTAAACATCAAATTCACACCAATTTTTCTCCTCAGAATAGACCAAATTCCCCTTTTTCACCACCAGCGGGGATTCAAAATTATCTTCATAGATCTGCCCGGTCCCCAATCCCTGGTGCAATGGATTATTGTAGTTCGCTACAAATTGTGCGACTGCATTGAGACCAATATTAGATTCGAGCGCGGACGTAATCCACCAGCCTATTTTCATTTCTTCTGCAAGAGCAATCCACTGTCTGCAACCATGAATTCCACCATGCATCGAGGGCTTCAAAATGATATAGGGGGGGCTAATTTTAGTCAGGAGTGCTTTCTTTTGATCAAGTGTATTTTGTCCGATTAGTTCTTCATCCAATGCAATCGGAATTGGTGATTTCTTACAGACCTCAACCAGTTGAGGCATCCCCACTTTCAATGGTTGCTCAAGGGAATGAATGGTGAACCTGGAGAGTTCATGAATTTTATACATAACCTCATCTGGTTTGAATGCACCATTTGCATCCAAACGCAACATGATATCCATTTTGAAATATTTCCGCCTGATGTATTGAAGTATATCACACTCCCTTTCGAAATCGATGCCACCTACTTTCAACTTCAGGCAATTGAAGCCATCCTGAATCTTGATTTCAATTTGCTGCAGCATCTGATCCATCCCTCCCATCCATATCAGTCCATTAATTGGAATTGGTGATCCTTGTACAAAACGGTTTCGGTAAATCAACCTTTTCCCACCATTGGCCAGGTCTGCCAATGCCGTCTCGAATGCAAATAATACGGAAGACATGATTTTTAAGTCAGGGATTGTCTGGAAAAGAGTTTCAGCAATACTCAGATTGCCGGAGGCAAAATTTTCAAGTTTGAAATTTTCTTTGTTGAATTGCTCAACGATCTGATTGAATTTTAATTCAAAGTTATTATCCAATTCGGGACTTAATCCAGGAAGTGGACCGGCTTCACCCAACCCATAGCAATCCGGCTGCTTGTCATCATCTATTTTCAGGAACCAGGATTCTCTTTGTGTCATTGCACCACGGGAGGTGCGTGCCCTGAAATTGAAGTGAAAAGCCTTTTTTGTAAAAGTAGCCTGTAAAGCCATATTGCTAATATGGAGGCCTTCACTATGAAATACAATTTCAGGATTAACTTTGGTGCTCTTTTATTTTATGCAGCAGCAAATAAAGACAACTGACTATATATATGACCTCCCGGAAAACTGCATAGCGCAGTACCCACTTATCCAAAGAGATCACTCCAATTTGCTCCTATATCGTGAGGGTAGTATAAATCACCACAAGTTTTTCAACCTTCCGGAGCTTCTTGCTCCAAACGCAACATTATTCTTCAATGATACCCGGGTAATTCCCGCCAGATTAATCTTTAGGAAACAAACAGGCGCACAAATTGAAGTCTTTCTGCTAAATCCTCTGGACAATACAAAACCTGTGCAGTTGGCTTTGCAAGCAACGGAAAACGCGACATGGCATTGCACAATTGGTAATCTTAAACGATGGAAGAAGGGTACCAGTATTCAATTGGTTCTTGACAATATTGTTTTGATGGCCACCCTAACCAATGGCAAGGATGGAACAGTTTCTTTCTCATGGACGCCAGGTGAGTTGAGTTTTGCTGAAGTGGTAGAAAGGCTGGGCCAGACTCCGTTGCCTCCCTATCTGAACAGAGATGCGGAAGCTGCTGATAAATCCAGATACCAGACCGTCTATTCAAAATGTGAAGGGGCGGTGGCTGCGCCCACCGCTGGCCTTCATTTTACCAATAACATCATTAATGAATTAGAAGTCCGATCCATCAAATCAGAATTCCTGACCCTGCATGTTAGCGCAGGTACGTTCCAACCCATCAAGCACGAAAATGCAATAGATCATACTATGCACTCCGAACAGGTTGTGGTTACCCTAAAAAATCTGGAGACGCTCCTGGAGGCTGATAGAAAAATTATAGCTGTTGGAACAACCTCCTTGCGTACGCTTGAGAGTCTCTACTGGTTTGGGGTTAAATTACTTTCAGGAGGTTCAAGAGATTTTGTTGTAGAACAAGGTGACCCATACAAAATAAATAACATAAAACTGCCTACCCGACAGGAGGCTTTTGAAAGAGTGCTTTCTGAAATAGGCCCTGATAAGCCACTGGTGGGACATACTTCTATATACATCGTTCCCGGATACACATTTAAGGTTTGTGATGGCCTGATCACCAATTTTCATCAGCCGGGCTCTACCTTAATGCTCCTGGTGGCTGCTTTTGTAGGGCCAGCATGGAAGCAGATATATGGGGAAGCTTTAAGAAATGGGTATCGATTCTTAAGCTATGGTGATAGTTCATTGTTGCTTCCCTGATGCTTAACCAATGTATTTCGATCAAAGGCTATAACATCCTTTTTTATATTAATACTTTATACAAACTATATAACAATCTGTTAATCAATTAGTAACTGAAGAAGAAAACTGCAGTTCGTTTAATTGGAAATTCGAAATTTAATTTCCAAATTTAACACCTTAGAAGTCACCCCATGAAAGCTCGATTAATCAAACTGCTAGGTATAGAGCCAGAAGAGTCGGGACGCGTATTCCTCCTTCTAGCCATCAGTTTCTTCATTGGTTTATTTCTGGCCACGATAAGTGTAGCCTCGCAGACCTTGTTCCTTAATAACTTCAGTGAAACGGAAGATTTGCCAATAGCCCTTGTAGTCTCAGGGGCTTTTTCAATTATAACCACCGGGATTTATAACATTTTTCAGGGTAGAGTTAGATTTAGCTCCCTTGCCATTGGCACGTTGGTGAGTATTATCGGACTGACTGCCTTCATTGAATTCGGTGACGGCTGGGTAGAGGATGAAAATCTCCTCTATTTCTTCGGATTTACCATGATTCTTCCCTTTACCTACCTCTCTCTGCTGGTTTTCTGGGGTACATTCAACCGTTTGTTTTCTCTTAAGCAGGTAAAAAGAGTAATTGGTAGTGTGGACGTGGGTATGGACATCGCTGCCATACTGGCCTTCTTCGCCATTCCAATTCTACTTAATGCAGGCATTGAAACAACCGCCTTATTCACTATAGCCTTAGTCAGCATTATCGGATACCTGTTGATTTACATCATACTCACTAAAAACTATCTCGGTAGTGACACAGCCACAGCAATTAAGGAATCCGAGAACAGGAAACTTTCGGTCATTAAGTTTTTGCAGAATAAATACCTGGTTTCCATGTCTTTGTTCGTCATTGTCTCCATGGTGGCGCTGAGCTTTGTAAACTACTCCTTCTTCAACGTAACTACTCAACAGTTTAATGAGCAAGACCTACCGTATTTTCTAAGTTACTTTGAGGCTACCATTGTAGTTTTTAGCTTCTTGTTCACGACTTTCGTTACCGATAAAATCAACACTGACTATGGTATCCGGGTTTCCTTGCTACTGAATCCATTACTCCTTCTATTATTTACGGGTGCTGCACTGGCGTTGGGCACTTTCTTTGGTTACGACAGCTCCGCTGGTACCTCGATCATTTTCTTTTTTATCATGATCGCCATGAGTAAATTATTTATCAACTCACTGAAAGAGGCTATTGATAACCCAACATTTAAATTCTACTACGTACCCATCGAAAAGGCAATCAAGATTGATGCTCAAACGAAGATTGAAGGAGTTGTCTTAGGGATTGGAAGCACACTTGCAGGGGGGCTTATCGTATTGATTAACTCTTTTGACATTTTTAATGTGCTTTCTGTCACCCTGTTTGCCATTCCGGTATTGGTCATATGGTATCTGGTGACCAACCGAATGCACAAAGGTTATCGCGAAACATTACAAGAGTCTCTGGTAAAGGGAAAAAAGCAGGATACCGATTTGACAAAAGAGTACACGATGAATAGTGTGCTTACCCGCGAAGTAAACAGCACCGCTGAAGACAAAGTGATTTATGGGTTGAGGCTCATGGAAAAATTAGAGCCCGCTCTTTTTGAAAGTTCTGTCATACGCCTTGCTGATAGTGACTTAAAAAAGGTAAAACAATTTGCCAAGGATAAAATTTCCGAACTAGGTATTGGCCAGGACTTCAATACAGAGATAAAAGGATTGGCTAAACAGGCGGCCGGTGAATCCGAGGATAGTGATCTGCTGTCAATTTCCGGTGATAAACTGATGAAGTTGAGCAAGTCAGTAAAACAAGCGGACAGAATGCTTGCAGCCAAGTTGCTGCGAAAGATGGTAAGTCAAAAAACCATATTCATCTTATTGGAGCTAATGCGTGACGGAGATCCCAAAGTGAGAGAAGAAGCTTTGTTGACCGCCAGAAAAGTAAAAAGGCAAGAGACCTGGAACGTACTGATAGAATTACTCTCATCGCCAGCCTATGCACATCAGGCTGCATCTGCACTTAAAGAAGCCGGTGAGCCTGCGCTCGATACCCTGGAGACTGCCTTTCATAAATCTGGACAAAGTGATCTGGTGATGTTGAAAATCGTGCAGATAATAGGTCACATTGGTGGCAGCAAAGGGACAGCTTTATTGTGGGAAAAGGCCGACTATCCTGACAAGAGAATTGTGAAACAGATTCTTTATTCACTTCGCTTTATGAACTATCAGGCGGAAGGAAGAGAAGCAACCGTAGTAAAAGATTTGCTTGATGTAGAGATGGGCAAAACGTTATGGAACTTGGCAGCCCTTGAAGAACTTACAAAAGAAGATCACTTTAACTTCTTGAAACAGGCGCTTCGCGAAGAAATTCGGGCCAACTACGATCAAATTACCTTGCTCCTCTCCTTGTTGTATGATCCACAATCGGTGCAACTGGTAAAAGAAAATATTGAATCAGATTCTTCTGACGGTACGGCTTACGCCCTTGAACTTCTTGATCTTTTTGTAGATCCAGACATGAAGCCAAAACTAATTCCTTTGCTGGATGACGACTCAACGATCTCCAAATTGGAAAAGCTGCAGACGTATTTTCCCCGGGAAAGCTACAATCCGGTTCAGGTAATCAATTACATCCTGAATCGCGATTTCAACTTCAACAACCGATGGACTAAACTTTGTGCCGTTCACGCCTCTGCTTATGTTAAGGATTTTCGTATCAGCCGGGGCCTGATAGCTCAACTGTTTAACCAGGACAAGTTGCTACAGGAAACTGCCGCATGGGTGATCTACAATAAGGATAAAAAAATGTATGAAGTCATTGCAGAAAGGCTTCCTTTCAAAGACAAGAAATTCCTTGACTCATCCATTGAAAACAATCAACTGCTGGATGGCTTGGACGATGGATTCTTCCTGGGCATTGAAATGGTCATGTTCATAAAGCAACTTTCTGAATTCAAAGATATTGAAGGCAACTTGCTCAGTGATTTAGCGGACAAAATACAACCGGTAACCCTTAAAGCAGGAGATAAATTGGTGCTGGATTCTACTCAAGCCAGCCCTGTGCTTATTCTGGCACATGGCGAAGCGGAATTACGCACCGAACAATCAGTAATTCAACCTATGAAAGTAGGGTCAATTTTTGGTGACCTGTTTGTTGATGGTCCTATTCCGAACGTAAACGAAGTTGTGGCTAAAGAACGGTCTGTAATTTTCAGAATAAGTGTGGTTGATTTCTATTTTGTGTTGGCCAATCATCATGAATTAGTTCAGGGTTTAATAAAAAACAGCACGGCAAAAGAAGTACAGTATTCATAAAAAATTAGAAGAGAAATAATTGTCTACCCATGGCTTTAGATATAGATGTAATTATTACGTACGCAGAAAAAGATAATGAAGCAAAGTCAAAGCAAGAGATTGGCTGGGTTACACAGTTCAAAAAATTTCTTGAGCTGATGTTGCTTCAGGTGTTGGGGCACAAACCCAATATCGTATTGAAGGAAGAATTTGACTCTATGACTGCCTCCACTATGGACAATGCTTCCGTAATGGTCGCTATTTTATCTAAGGATTTTATTGAATCAGGCCGATGCCTTGATACGGTAGAGTCTTTTTATAAAACAATCGGATCAACCAAAGCCAACCGGGTTTTCAAGGTATTGAAATCACCCCTTTCGCTCGCCGAGCAACCCCCAAGACTGCGAGATCTGATTGGATATGATATGTACCAATTGGATGCTGAAACCGGACTCATGAAAGAATATTCTGATTTTTTCAGCGATGAAGCCGAAAAGCAATATTGGATGAAGATGGTTGACCTGGCCTACGATATTCACGAAACGTTGATTTTCCTGAAAGAGGGTGAGACAAATACAGGTGTTAAGAACATTTTCAAACGCAAAACTATTTACCTGGCTGAAACCGGTCACGACCTGTCCGTTCAAAGGAATATTATTAAGCGTGAATTACAACGTCATGGATACATTGTATTACCAAACCATACCCTGCCCACTCAATATATTGAGTTGGAAAAAATGGTAAAAAAAGATCTCGAAGAATGCAGCCTCTCTATTCACCTCATCGGAAGTGCATACGGTGAAATCCCGGATGGAGCCGATCAATCGGTTGTTGACATTCAGAACAAACTGGCTGCCGAACAAAGCGCGACTAAGAAAAAAAGAAAAGAAGAATTTTCACGTTTGATATGGATTTCACCCAACCTTAAAAACGCAAGTGATCGGCAAAAAGGATTCATTGATTCCATCAAGCGTGATGTTGACGCACAGGAAGGCGCTGAAATTCTTCAAAATCCACTCGAGGATTTCAAGAATATTATGCGTGAAGAACTGATGGAATCTCAAGAACGCGTTGCCCTGGAAGACCATCAGGGAAAAGCGATTTATTTACTGCATGATCGGGTAGATCAACAAGCTGTTCGCCCTTTCCGGGACGCCATTGAAAAGAATGGGTTCAAAGTGATTGAACCTCTTTTTGAAGGGGAATTGCTTGACGTACGTAAAAACCACATCGACAACCTCCGCTCCCTGGATGGAGCCATTATCTTTAAGGATAAAGTAAACGATCAGTGGGTAAGGATGAAAGTCCTGGATTTACTCAAAGCCCCCGGGTTTGGGAGGAAAAAACCGATTCAGGGTAAAGCTATCGTAACCCCACAGGGAAATACCCAGGGATTAGACGGTTTTAAGAACCAAAATTTAACATTGATTTCAGGTGATCAGGATAAGTCGATTGAGTCTTTAAAATCATTTTTGCAGGAATTCAAAGCATAATAAATTTAAAAAGTTATGAGCCAGTCAGTTGACGAAATGCAAGGAGTAAAAGTTGGGGCAGCCAACCCCTTTCCCGGACTTCGGCCTTTCAAAATTGAAGAGAGTCATCTCTTCTTTGGACGTGAAGGCCAAAGTGACGAAGTTCTTCTAAAATTGTCCAAGCATCGGTTTGTCGGTGTCATTGGTCCGTCTGGAAGTGGTAAGTCATCCTTCGTATACTGTGGGGTTTTACCTATCCTCTACGGTGGCTTCCTTACGGATGCCAGTCCAAACTGGGAAGTAGTCGTTACCCGACCGGGAGCAGGTCCGATTGACAATCTGGCAGAGGCCTTGTTAAAGTCATCCGACGACTATGCCGAAGCGGATAGCGAAGACCGTAAGATCAAAAGAACAATCGTGTCCACTCTTTTGCGAAGCAGTTCACTGGGGCTGGTAGAAGCTGTGCAGCAATCGAGAAGATCAAAAGATATAAACTACCTTATTCTTGTTGACCAGTTTGAGGAATTATTCCGGTTCAAGGACAGCACCGACCCTGGTTCTGTAGATGAGACATTGGCATTTGTGAATTTGCTGATGGAGGCCGTGAACTATGAGGACTCCCCTATTTACGTAGGTATTACCATGCGCTCCGACTTTATCGGAGACTGTGCGCAATTTCCTGAGCTTACCAGAAAACTAAACGATAGTCACTATCTCATTCCACAAATGACCCGCGATCAAAAGCGAAGAGCAGTGGAAGGACCGGTGGCTGTAGGTGGTGCACACATCACACCTCGTTTGGTTCAACAGTTACTAAACGATCTTGGTGATAACCCAGACCAGTTGCCAATTTTGCAGCACGCCCTGATGCGTACGTGGTCTTATTGGGCAAACTATCGCGACTACGATGGAGAACCTGTTGACCTTAAGCACTATGAGGC
>CAYTBO010000030.1:0-33605 GCA_964436055.1 uncultured Ohtaekwangia sp. | reverse complement strand
CTTTGGCATATGAGAAGTTGAATCAAAATGACAAGGCTGCGAAAGTGTATCAAAAAATTATAGATGAGTTTTGGGATTCAGGGGAATACCAAAATGCCCGGAAATTTAAGGCAAGATTGGATAGTAATTCTTAACACACCAGTCATACTCAATCCTATTTACTAGAAATTCCGTTTCTGTTTTTTGTCGGCTACACGTATATTTGCATTAATTACACGTATGGCAACAAAATTGACACTTACCATCGACAAAGCCGTCATCGACAGAGCAAAACGTTATGCGGAAAAAACAGGAAGAAGTTTATCTCATCTGGTGGAGTCATACCTAAACACGATTACTAAATCTGAGCCAGACCCAAAGGAAAACTTGCCTGAAGATTTACGTAAAATATATGGTTCTATTTCCTTGCCTCTTGATCTGGACCATAAAAAAGAAATAAGAAAAATTCTTGGCAACAGGAAAAAATGAAAAACATATTCCTGGACACGGATATTCTGATTGACTTCCTGGGTGACCGAAAACCTTTCTCAAAATTTGCACTCTCCATTTTTGTGGCCGGGTATAACAAAAAAATAAAGCTATACACCTCCAGTAATTCCATTACTATTGCCTACTACATTTTAGCTAAACAAGTTTCTGAAAATAGAGCCAGAGAATTGGTAGTAAGCCTAATGGAGAGGTTAAACGTAATAGCAGCTTCACAGTCCATTTTGAAAAATGCATTTTCATCAGAATTTAAAGATGTTGAAGATGCAGTTCAATTTTTTAGTGCCTTAACCGTTGAGCGCATAGATTGTATTGTCACTCGCAATATTAGGGATTATAAGAAGAGTACACTTCCCGTACTCAGTTCTGAAGAATTTCATTTAAAAAACCTTTCTCAATAATCAACCTTATGGCAGGCACATTAAAATCGGCAGCAAGCAAAAGTAAAATCAATATAGCAAGTAAAAAGTTTGCTATAGTAGTTGCCAAATGGAATGAAGAAATCACCGAAGCTTTATATGAAGGGGCACATGAAGCGTTGATCAAGCTTGGCGCAAAAAAATCTAACATCACAAGAGTGAACGTGCCCGGCAGCTATGAACTTCCACTTGCCGCACAGCGCATGGTTAAACAAAAAGAAATAGACGCAGTGATTTGCCTTGGTTGTGTAATCCAGGGGGAGACACCTCACTTCGATTATATATGCATGGCCGTAGCCAACGGCATTATGCGCGTCAATTTAGATTCAGGAAAACCAGTTGCCTTTGGCGTATTGACTACGCTTGATAAAAAGCAAGCTTTGGAGCGGGCTGGTGGGAAGTACGGCAACAAAGGTGAGGAAGCTGCGATGACGGTGGTGGAGATGTTGGAGGTTTAAATTTCATTCTTCTTTTTTAATTTTAAAAACATATTTTCCTTTGACCGAATTGTTCCTTCCCAGCTCAAAGATAGCTCTTCTCAAGCAACGACTTATAAGCAACACCTATACGACAGATATAGGAATTGCGAGGGGTTTGGATTCAATCCGTTATGTCTCCCAAGATGCTGTAGAATAATTGACTTGTAATTAAGTCAATTATTAATAATCTTTGACTTGAACTTAAGTCAAGATTGTGGAACGACTTTATTCACTTCAATCCAACCTCCTTAGGACAACCGAGGATCATTTCTTCCGGCCGCTCTTTCATCAAATAAACTGGAAGGTTACACTCAACCTTTTATTGCTGGCTGCGCACAGATAGCTGGCAATTCAAGGGAGCATCGACAACAGCCAGGTAGTGCATTGATTCTGCTAACATCTCCTTATCACCTGATTCCTCAATTTCAGTAAAGATGTCATTGTATAACTGCAGGGCCAGGTCATAGTATTCAAGATGCATGTATACCCTGGCGATCAAACCCACATTCTCAAGTTTTTCTCTAAGGTCTGACGTGCCTTCATTTTGCCTGGTTAACTCCAAGGCATAAATAAGCGCAGTATCATTATTCTGGTATTTGTAGAACCCAATTTTCTCCCGAAGTTGCTTTATTGACAGACCTCCTTGGGTCTCCTTGTCAGGTAGAGTTTGATGCGCCATAGCAGTAATGAGTGGGCCACACGAACAAAAGAACAAGACCACCCGCATCATAGACTATATGTAATAACCAAAAAAGTTAAGCCTAATATCCCTCCCAAGCAAATAATTTCACGTGTAGACGGTGCCAAAGAATTTCTTTTAGTTTGTTGAACACAAAGACTCCGGTTTTTTGAAGTTCTTGAAAAACTACAAGTTGAAAATGCCTCCTCCACAAACCCCCAGCTCTAAAGTGTATTCTGTGATTGTGATTTGAACGATGCAGGAGGCCTAGTCCTTCTTTTCGATTCGACTAAATCTCCTCATTATTTCAACTACCTTGTCAACTGGCAAGAACTTGAGCTCTTCACCATTGCTCAACCTTCCAACTGGTTTGGCCGCAAACAAAGAATTGATAATAGCTTCCTCTGTCGCTTCAATAGCAGCCAAGAACAACGCACTCATATTATCGTTCCGCAGTAAAGTAAAAGCATCAGTTGACTTGTCGGACCCGTACGGAATTCGAACGGATTCATTTGTTGAAAAGGCAATCACATAATCACCACTGCCGTTTGAAGCTATCCCTCCTGTTTTCGCTAGGCCCATAATTGCTCTCTTCGCTAATCGTTTCAAATTCCTAGCATCTAATGGTGCATCGGTAGCCACTACCATCATACATGAGCCATCCACTGATCCTTCGATTGATTTTTTAAAAGCATATTGACCCAGTTCTTCCCCAATTGGCACACCGTCAATTTGCAGTACGCCACCAAAGTTGGTTTGTACAAGCACACCAATCGTATACTCCCCAAGATCTTTTGGTAGTACTCGTGAAGCCGTTCCGATTCCTCCCTTGAAGCCAAAACAAATCGTGCCCGTGCCCGCACCCACACTCCCTTCATCAACATTACCCCTCTTGGCATTCTCAATTGCTTGAAGCACGTGTTCCTTTCTTACATGTCTTCCTTGAATGTCATTTAACCCACCATCATTAGTTTCTCCTACTACCCCGTTAACAGAACGAACATTTCTATTTTCAGGAAACGATAATGTATAATCAATCAAGCCCTCTAAACCTTGAGCAACACTTAATGTATTGGTAAGAATGATAGGGGTTTCAATATTACCCAGTTCCTCCACTTGCGTTGAGCCCGCTAGTTTTCCAAAGCCGTTGCCAATGTAGATAGCCGCAGGCACTTTGTTCTGAAAAATGTTTTGATCATGAGGAAGTATTGCCGTTACTCCCGTTCTAACGGAATCCCCTTGCACTAAGGTGACATGTCCAACCTTAACGCCTTTTACATCGGTGATTGCGTTTAGTTTACCGGGCTGAAGCACTCCGATGTTGATGCCATAGTCACGAGCTCTTTTTTGGGCGATGCCAGTTAAGAAAATTAAAACCAATGTTAGGGTGAGCAGGTAACGAATCATGTACCAAACTTTATGTTAAGATAATTATTCACACTAAGTTAAAACAATAAACCCCGACAAGGCCGGGGTTTAAGTTTTGGGATCATGATCCCGGAATTAATATACTTTTTGGGATTATGATCCTATAATTAGCAATAATTAGAGATTTTTGACGATTTCTTGCCCAAACGCAGAGCATTTAAGCAAAGTAGCGCCCTCCATTTGGCGGTGGAAGTCGTAAGTCACTCGTTTGGCTGAGATCGCGGCCTCCAAGCCTTTAACAATCATGTCTGCTGCTTCCTGCCATCCCAGGTGCTCAAGCATCATAACCCCAGAAAGGATTACCGATCCCGGGTTCACTTTGTCTTGACCAGCATATTTTGGCGCAGTGCCATGTGTCGCTTCAAAAATGGCATGACCTGTCACATAGTTGATGTTAGCACCAGGTGCTATTCCTATTCCCCCCACGATGGCCGCTAATGCATCAGAGATATAGTCTCCGTTGAGGTTTAGTGTTGCTACTACTGAATACTCATCAGGACGCAATAAGATTTGCTGTAGAAAGGCGTCCGCAATCACGTCTTTCACAATGATCTTATGGCCACCCTTGTTGATTTCCATCCACGGCCCGCCATCTAACAGGGTAGCTCCGTATTCATTTTTGGCTAGGGCATATCCCCAATCTCTAAAGGCACCCTCAGTAAATTTCATAATGTTACCCTTGTGCACCAAAGTTACACTTGGCTTCTTATGGCTAATGGCATACTCTATGGAGGCTCTCACCAAACGTTCTGTTCCTTCTTTGGAAACTGGCTTAATTCCAATGCCTGTAGTTTTAGGAAATCTTATTTTCTCAAATCGCTTTCCGAAATTTTCCTGGAAGAGTTTTAAGAATTTTGTGTTGTCATCCGTACCCTCCTGAAATTCAATTCCAGCATAGATATCTTCAGTGTTCTCTCTGAAAATTACCATGTCTGTTTTTTGAGGCTCTTTCACAGGCGATGGCACTCCAGTAAACCAACGGACAGGTCTTACACATGCATACAAATCTAGTTCTTGGCGAAGCGCTACATTCAATGATCTCATTCCACCACCAACAGGGGTTGTTAATGGACCTTTGATCCCAACTAAACAATCTTTAAATACGTCAAGTGTTTCTTCAGGCAGCCAATTACCAGTTTTGTTAAATGCCTTCTCGCCTGCCAAAACTTCTTTCCACTCTATTTTTTTCTTTCCACCATACGCTTTCTCCACGGCCGAATCAATCACATGCTTGGAGGCCGGCCATATATCCACACCCGTACCATCACCTTCAATAAACGGAACTATCGGGTTATCCGGTACATTTAATTTTCCATTTGTAATCGTAATTTTTGCGCTCATTTTCAGATTGTTAGGTAAAATTGTATGTTGTAAAGGCGGCCAATAATTGGTGCAAATTATAGCAAACGCCTCACCTTTGCAGGCAGGGCGAAATTAAAAAATTTCAGGTAATAAATCAGATCGCTTCATCATTCTGGCACGTTTATCGTACTAAATTAAACTCAATATACATTCAATGAATCTGTTCGGTATTATTTATTCACTTTTTCTGCTCGCCGGAGCCCCTCCAGCACCGGAAGTTGAAATTTGCCTGTCGGCTGAAGAAAAGAAATTGTATGAGATAATCATGGCTTACAGGAAAAGCAAACGATTGAAACCGATTCCATTTTCAGCCAAGCTTACTAAAGTTGCTCAAACTCATGTTCGGGATTTGATGAGTCATTATGATTACGCTACGCGGGACAATTGCAATCCGCATAGCTGGTCAGATAAAGGCAATTGGACAAGTTGTTGTTATACTGCTGACCATGCTCAGGCCAGTTGCATGTGGGACAAGCCCAAAGAAATTGCAGGAT
Source organism: uncultured Ohtaekwangia sp. (assembly GCA_964436055.1). GTDB lineage: Bacteria > Bacteroidota > Bacteroidia > Cytophagales > Cyclobacteriaceae > ELB16-189. Next base: position 28,258 of record CAYTBO010000030.1, on the reverse strand, counting down.
ACAATGGCAATGGATTTGAAATTGCCTATTACAGTTCGGGAGTGGCCAGTGCTGAAGAAGGGTTGGAAGGGTGGAAAAAAAGTTCAGGTCACAACCCATTGCTCATCAACACTGGTACGTGGAAAGACGTGGAGTGGAAAGCCATCGGTGTGGGGATACTTGGAAATTACGGCGTTGTTTGGTTCGCTGATGGCGAAGGAGAAACCTCAACGATGATCCGCTGCGAATAAGTTAATACTTTTCCTTGTCGCTCGGAAAAGCCCTGGCTTTCACATCGGTCACATAATCATTTACTGCCTTGTTGATCACACTCTGCAGATCGGCATACCTGCGCAGAAATCGTGGTTTAAATTCCATGGTAATTCCCAACATATCTTGCATAACCAAAACCTGGCCATCTGCATCCGGTCCCGCTCCGATTCCAATCGTTGGGATGCGTATAGAGGCGGAAACCTTTTTTGCCAGAGTCGCCGGGATTTTTTCCAATACAATGGCAAAACATCCGCACTCCTCCAGCAGCTTGGCATCATCCAGCAACTTTTGTGCTTCCACTTCTTCTTTGGCTCTAACCGAGTAAGTCCCGAATTTGTAAATAGATTGAGGGGTAAGTCCCAAATGCCCCATCACCGGTACACCGGCACTTAATATACGCAATACGGAGTCTTTTATTTCACTTCCTCCTTCCAGCTTCACCGCATGGGCTCCACTTTCTTTCATAATGCGTATCGACGATCGCAACGCCTCCCCGGAACTTCCCTGATACGACCCGAAAGGAATATCTACTACAACCAGCGCCCGCTTAACGGCTTTTACTACAGACGATGCATGATAAATCATCTGATCGAGTGTAATAGGAAGTGTCGTTTCATTTCCAGCCATTACATTGGAGGCGGAGTCGCCCACTAAAATCACATCAATGCCCGCACCATCAATGATTTTTGCCATACTGTAATCGTATGCGGTGAGCATTGCAATTTTTTCACCACGGTTTTTCATCTCCTGCAGTTGGTGTGTGGTGATCTTCTTTAGTTCCTGTTTGTGGACTGACACGAGATTTATTTAGTTTAAATACTATCGAAGGTATACAGCAGCCTTTTTTCCTAAGATTACCTCCACGTGTTCATTTAAGGTAGTAGAAAGCTCGAAGCCGGTATAGGTCGTTAAAACCGGAAATAAAGTATGGCTTCTATTGACCAGCACGGCTACTTCAATTTTTTTAACTTCTACGTTAAGAAAGGGTTTCATACCGAAAGCAATTGTTTTGCCTGTGTTGAGCACATCATCCACTAGCACAATACATTTTTTTCGCAACTCATTTTCCTCACAATCGATCGTGACTTCGCTTTGCGAGGGTGAAGATTTGTCAAGTGAAACCTTAACGAGATGTATCCCGATGGGTGAAACCCGGGAGAGTTCTTTTCCAATTAATTGTGCCAGCAGGTAGCCTTGTCCATCAATGCCGCCGATGACTATCATTTTCTCTTTGAAGTTATGCTCATAAATCTCAAAAGCAATCCTTCTGATTTTTTGCTCAACCTGAGTTTTTGTCAGCACCAAACTTCTATCTGTTTCTGTGGCTGTCATGGGATCGGTACGACCTTGCTGTCCTTGAATGTTGATAGGATGACCATTGACTGCATATTATCCACTACTTCAATATTTGAAACTTTCTCCAGCATCAAATTTTGGTATGATTGAATATCGGAACTTACTACTTTCAAAATAAAATCAGATTGGCCGGTAAGGTGATGACACTCAACAACTTCTTCGATTTTTTGAACGGCATCGATAAATTTATGAATATTTTCCTTATTATGTCCTCTTAGGGTCACCATCACGTAGGTACTTACACCCAGTCCCACGCTTGCCAGGTCAACCACGGCATGGTAACTTTTAATTACTTTCGCATTCTCCAATTTTTTTACACGCTCCAGGGTTGGCGCAGGCGACAAACCGATTTCCTGGGCCAGTTGAGCATTGGTTATGTTCGAGTTCGTTTGCAGGATTTCAAGGATCTTTCGGTCAATGGCGTCCAGTTTCAATTTCATAGCATTTCTAAATTAGCGGGCATGGTAAAGACCAACCAGAAGCTAAAAATAGGAAGAATAAGGCGATTCTTGGCGAGAAAAGAGATATTTTATGCTTATCTCCGAATCATGATTGGAAAGATTCTGCTCACGTTGTCCGACACAAAGTACAAATAATACATCCCGGGATTCAGGTTGGTCAGGGATAGGGCAAGGTGATTCAGCCCAACGGAAAAACCCGAAAAATTATTTTGAAAAACACGATGCCCTGTTGAATCAAAGATGTAAACTTCAGCATTCCCCGATGTGGAAGCCACCCAATCCAAGGTAAGGTGATCTGAAGCCGGATTTGGTGAGGCCGTTAACACAACGGTGTCATTAATCGTTTCACAATTTCGATTATTGGTTTCTTCCACGTCTCCTTCGGCAAATAGTTCTGCGCACACATAAGCAGGTAAATGCTGTGGCAGTACAACGCCCGTACTTAGTATTTTTGAAAGCATGGTACCGGGCGGAATACTTTCCGTGATAATCTCCAATAACTGAGCATTCCCGGATATATCCATTCTGGCTTCAACATTGTTCACGACCGTATTGCTCTTATTCAGAATCACCAACAGAATATTATAATATCCGTTGTCTGCCGGAAGCAATGTCAAGCTGGATAGCTCCACATCGATGGAGGGTACCACAACCGAAATGATTTTACCGTCTGAACCCGTACACCCTGCTTCATTGGTAACTGATAAATTCACATTATAGTTACCGAGTTCATCAAAGATAAACTGCGTGGAAGGATCTGTACTAATAACATTTCCGGCAACCGACCACGTTTGACTAATGGACCCTGCTGAATTGTTTGTAAACTGTACCGAAAGAGGAGGAGTGCCTGACTCGGGAGTAGCAGAAAAGCTGGCTACGGGTGTACTTGCAATCGATACATTCTTAACCGCAGTGTAACTGCAGCCCGAAGTGTACGTTACCGTTAGCTGAGTGGGGAACGTTCCTGAAGAAGGAAAAGTGAAGGATGCGCTTTCGCCACTGCCCGAACCGGATTCCCCAAATTCCCATTGCCAGGATTGCGGAAGATCGGCAACCACTGAACTTGCCTCCGTAAAGGTTGTGCCTTGGGTAGCACAATTATTTTCTGAAGTAAAATCAATGACTGGGGTAGCCGGTACGGTAACTAATTTAGATTCAATAGCGATGCAACCGTTCTCTCCGTTGACAATCAATTCTACAGGAAAAGATAGCGGGGCATCGAAAGTATGAGTAGGGTTTTGTACGGAATAACTGGCGTTATCAATACTCCATTGCCAGGAAACAACTCCTGATGCAGAAGATGGAGTAAACGATGTAGGTTGGTTTACGCATGCAGGGCTTGTCGAAAATTCCGCTGATGGGGATTGAAGTATAGTAATCGATTTTTCTACCTCGGCTTGGCAACCAAAGTTGGTGGTCACTGCCAGGTTCACACCATACGTTCCCGCTTCACCATAAATGTATTGGGGATTCCTTATTACCGAATTCCCGTTGACCGGATCACCAAAAGTCCACGTCCAGCTTTCGAGATTGCTATCAGTTGGATTAGGAGTGAGGTCATTGAACTGAGATGGAGAACCACTACAAGAAAATGGAGGCAAGTCCAGGGAGAAATCGGGTTGGGGTTTGGAGTAGATTTGCACCAATGCACCCGCTGTACCGACACAGCCACTTAATGCCTCTGCGCTCAATGAAATGTTATACATTCCATATTGAGAATATGCATGGGTGGTTAATTGGCCTTCGTGAACGGACCCGTCATCAAAATCCCAAAAATAATTAGTCACCATTTCGTTGGATGCGCCCTCAAACGTAATTGACTCATCCTGGCAATAGCTGCTTTCAATTGCAAATGAAACTAACGGGCCTTCCACAATATTAATTGGCTTAGTGACTGAGTAATCGCATCCGCTTGATCCGGTCACCGTGAGTGTCACGTTCTGCAGTCCTGCTGAAGAGAATACAAAGTCTGGATTCTGCAAAGTTGAAGTTCCCTCGCCGTTATTAAAGTCCCACAACCAGCTCACTATAATATCTTCGTCAAAAGTTGATGCATCATTAAATTTTTCTATCCCATTTGAGCATATCAAAACATCGTGATTAAAATCTGGGGTGATGTCCATATTGGAATAAATTTTTACAGACTTCAATATACTGCCAGTACATCCCCGATTATCTTCCACATCCAGCCGTATATTATAGTCGGCAGCAGATGGAAACTGAAATTGCGGGTTTTGTAAATTTGAAATCCCCAAACCATCAAACTGCCAGGACCAGTCCACAATACTTTGTCCTATTGCCCCAGGGGTTGTATCATCAAAAAAAAGCACATCCTGAGCAGTACAATTATTATCCGAGTAAAAGTCAACGGTAGGACCTGGAGTTATTAAAATACTTTTCGAGGTAGTAGCAAAATTACCATCCTCGTCAAAAGCCTTTAGTTCGATTGAAAACTCTCCATTACTATTATAAGATATTCCTACTGGTTCGGCGATTGTGGAGACCGGAGTCGGAACTGGACAATTGTTTGGATAATTTATTCTATGCAATTGGAAATTTGACCTGTTTCCGATAAACCCAAATACGTTCGAATCTTTAAGTAAAAAATCCATCGCAATGCATCCGGCAAGCCCGCTCAAAGATCCACGATTGGTCACCACAGGATCATTTGTCCAAATGGAGGTGCCGTAGTCTAATTGGAAAAAATTAGCTGGATTTCCAATGGTGGCTAGAAAAACATAATACTCTCCATTTTCAACCAACATATCCATTCCAAAAGATTGAATAACAACGCCTGCTTGCGTTGCAAACTGAAAAGCGCCAACATTCAATAAATCTGCCCCAAAATTAATCTTTATCAAACGGTTATTTCCGGGAGAGGTCATCAAGCCATACCAAGAGTCGCACTCCTTAAAAACATTCACTGCCAATAACGAGGAGCTTCCAGGGACTGCAATTGTGCTGGTGATGGCAGGGCCTTCCATTGAACCAGTAAACTTTATAATTGTTAAAGTGTTAAGTGTTGAACTTGTTGCAAGTCCGTAATAGTCAGAGCCTTGTTTAACCAGCGCAAGCCCTCTTGCACTATTCAGCAATCCGTCAAAGTTACCCAAATTTTCTGAAGTTATTGTCGCTGAAGTTCCGCCAAGTCCGGATGTGAATTTTAACCTGAATAGATTGTTTCCCGATGCAACGAGAGCATACCAAATTCCTTGATCTTTGATAAATTCAATGTCTGAGGCGCCTCCTAAACCAAGGGATCCCAGACTCTCCGGAGCTGGCGATGACGAAAGATCATCACCAAAATCTAACCTGAAAAGGCCGCCAGAACTCAGCTTTAAGATAAAACCGTAGTATTGCAATTCGGACTCCTTCACAACTTTTAGGGCATCAAAGGACTGAACAGAAGAGAGCGTGGAAACCAAGGTTCCGGTAGGGATTCCGCCCATATCACCAGCACAGAAATCCCACTCATAGCCAATTGCGTTAGCAGATTGATTCGTAATTTCCAAAACCTGATTGGGACATGCCTCCAACTGAGAAGACTGACCATGGACCTGGAAATTACTAGTAGGGCACTGGCCTACAGCAATCCAGCTTATAGAAAAGAATAATGCAATGAACCCACCGCGCATAATTCAGTAAATAGGTGTTTCATTAGATTTGTAACCTTTCCCAAACACCTGGGCATAACCCTTGGCAATGATTTCAAAATTTCGATAATTGTAAGCCAATGGAGTCACCCTATTTGCAACAACCTCTCTACCCTGTTCCACCAGCTTTTTCATGACCTCCAACTTGGGTTCAATTTCATAATTCAAGTCCACAATAGCACCATTCTTGCTGTTAGAAATTATGGCATCATCATCTCCAACTCCCCTGGTGAGTAAAATCGGAAGGCCGTTTGCCCAATATTCTCCATTCTTGATTGGCGAGCAATACTTTCGACTGGCTGATGGACGAATAAGGGAAAAAGCCAAGTCAGCAGCAGACAAATAGTCTGGCACCATAGAATACGCTACGCAGTCGACATGAACCTTCTCGCAATTAAGCTTAGCCGAATGCAGGAGGCTTTCAATTTCTATTTTGGAAATAGGAGAAAGAATAATGAGAAAGAAATTATTTTTAAAATATTCCTGAGCTTTTCTAAATATCGTGAAGGCCTCTTCTCTTAGGTAGATATCACCAAACTTGCCAACATAGATACCGACAATAGTTTGATCGGGTATATTTAATTTGACCCTAATTCTTTTTCTCGCTTCCAAATTGAGACGGAACTTTTCGAGATCAACACAACACGGCATTACCCGTATCTTTTCATTTGAAACTCCCACTTTTTTCAAATGATTTGCATAGTTATTAGATACAGGCATTAGGATAAGGGCGCGATTGATTGACTGTGACTCGATCCATTTTTGAAATCTGTATTCAATTCCTCCTTTACGCCATGTATTCCCCTCCAGCATATAGTCCGCGTGTGGTTCAAAAGACTCTACTATAAATGGTAAAGAAGATAATCTGTTTATAAATAAGCCGAATGAAGCTGCCATTGCGCCCCGACAAATAACCATGTCGACCTTTTCCCGTTTAGCTAGCAGGTAAAGCTTGATTGAGAAATGTATTAAATCAAAGCTTTTTCCTACAATTCTCGGCAATTTATTGTAAGAATAAAACGGAACATGAATCGTCCTATCAGGCAAATTGGAAGTAACTGCCCCTGATCTTTCTATTGTAGCGAGATACATCTTCGAAAAGTATTGATGAAGTATCTTTAGGTTCGGGAAAATAGTGGCCTTTGTAAGTGGATCGTCCACACCCCAATAGCTTATATATAGTAGTCTCACGCTATGAAATTGAATTGAAAATTCCAATCAAACGCTCAGCTTGATATTGAGAACTAAATTCACGACTTAATTCCTTCATCTCTATTTTAATTTCTCCCAATAGTAATGATTTCAACCAATTTGTCATTCCTACCACTTCATTGTGTGTGAAGCATTTTCCCCCATGATCGGTAACAAAGTTACTTGTTACGCTATCCTTGTCCGTTATAGCAAGAATCGGAATGCGTAATATAGCATAGTCCATCAGTTTTGATGGAAAGAATACGGCTTTCTCAATATCGTTAATCTGGCTGTCGATCACAATAAGCAAATTTGCAGATTTCTGTAGCGTTGAGGCATGCATTGCAGAAACTAGCCCTAAATGCCTGACCGAAGGAAGCTTACAGGTTTCAAAGACTTTTCGATTTTCCCGACTCATATCGCCTGCAAATATCATTTCTATTTGATTCGACAAAAATGGGTTCTCTGCATGCAAGCGATGTAATGCTTCGAGAAGTGGTTTTGCAGATCTTGTGTTAGCCAGCCCACCGGTATATACAATCCTAAATTTCTCGTTACGACTATTTTCGGGTTTTGTTCTACTACTTACTAAATCATTGTCATAAACATTAGGGAAAACTAGCATTTTTTTGGTTAGTGCCGGGTACCTTTTTTTGTACAATAGTAATGTTTCCTGAGAAGTCAATGATATAATGGAGGCGAGCTCGAAGCACTTTCTCTCCATCCGAGAGTGATAGCTCAGCTCCCTTGAAGTGTGGTTGTGTAGGACATTTAATGTCCATGGATCACTAAGATGGAGAACCCATGGAACATTGTAATACGTTGCTAACTTTTTTGCCATTATAGCTGAACTCAAGGGATAAGAACGCGAGTACACAACGTCAGGCTTTTTCGCAAGTCTTCTTACTACCTTTCTCCACTGCCAGTGAAAGCTCATCTTATTGTCGGGGCGTGAGAGAAATACAGGAAAAATTTTCCTTATCAAAAAATTAATATATTTCGATTCATAGATCGGTAACTCAATCAATTGACCCTTCACATTCGCATATTTCTCCAAGGTTTTATCGACAGCCATAAACAAAGTCGGGCTCAAAGACGTAACGACATCAAGAGAAATGCTGCAATTATCGGACAAACACTGAAAGTATCGTCCAGCTTGAATGCATTCAGGATCGCCTTTTGGGGGAAACGCAATAGAAACAAAAAGAATTCTTTTCATCAAATACTATTTAGACAAGCTATTGATTACAATCTCCATCTCCTTCAGGCGATTTAGATAGGTCCAGGTCAATGCTTTTTCAATTCTAGCAGCACATATTTCAGTAGAAAGAAATCTTTCTAAGTTTTCTAATGCATAGTTGAAGTTTTCCTCTATATCATCGAGTGAATCAACCTGGAGTATGAGCGTTTTAAGCGCTTCATTCTCCGGGTGCGAAGGGGTAATTATTAATTTACCGGAACTCAGATACTCAAGTATTTTATGCGAATTCACTGTAATCCCGTGTCTATCGGATTTATATAAGACGAGCAAGATATTCATTCGTCTTAAATAGGATGGTAGGCTAGCTGAGCCCTTTTGTCCTAGCCAAAAAAAATTAGGTTGCCCATCCAACATCGACCAATCGAAAGTATAATTCACCTGAGCAAGGTTACTTGAGTGGCGTGGGCCAATGGCATAAAATCCTATATCTGGATGGCTCTTGACCAATTTCAAAAACAAATCAAAATCAAAAAATCGATTTGCAAGATTGCCAACATACCCAATTTTCACTTTGTAGTTGCCTGGTATTTGCACATCACCCGAAGGCGCAAAGAAATAAGAAGCTATTCCGTGACCCAGTTTGTACTTATGCTTGTGTTTGAGCCTACTTAGCGTTTCCTGTGAGTTAGACACAACCAAATCGGCTTCTTTAACCACTCGACTTTCCAGTTTGGTGTAGTGATTATCTACCGGATGGTAGATTGCAAGACCAGCTTTAAACAATTGTAGAAACTGAAAACGATGCGGATCAAAGCTCCAGACAACATCAATGGGCTGATCTATTTGTTTGCACAGCTTCGCTACTTCCATGCGAGCTAGTAACCTGGCTATTGGCGCATAAAGATGATTAAGGCCTGTGAAATTCCTGAAAACAATCAGTTTAATATTTTTATGAGGGCTCTTCACTGATCTGCAGGCATTATTGACGAAAGGTGAGATAAACCAAATTCGAGAACCAAGTTCGGCCAATGTAGCGGCAATATGATGCTTCGATAATAAATTTTCACCCCAAGGCTCGGGTGACAGGATAAGAACATTCTTATTGGAAAAACTAAACGGCTTGTCGCTCATCTTGTTTAAGATACAAGTTTTCAAGTAAATGCTTTTGCACACCAATATCCATAGACCGGATTGCTGTTGTCCTGGCATTGCTTGTCAAGGAATCCCTCAATTGTTCGTCCTCAAGAATCGATAGGATTGAATCCGCTATCGCTTTTGAATCTTTAAAAGGTACCACTAGAGCATTGACTCTATCTTTAATAATATCATGTGCAATTCCGGATTTTGTGCATACGATAGGCAACCCTGCAGCAAGAGACTCTGCGTAAATCCTCCCGAAGGCCTCTGAGTGATCATCGATGGGTGTGTGCACAAAAACATCCATCAGTTTATATAGGGCAATTACATCGCTCTCAAACTCAATCTCCCGATAAGAATCCTTTGGCAACTCCTGAAGCAGCGAAACTATTTGATCGGTATAGGCACCTTGTCTGGCATTTGCTATTAGGAGTAAGGTATTAGGGTAGTGGACAAGAACCTCTTTCACTGCTGGTATTATGTATTGAACACCTTTCCATTCAATATATCTAGAAATAACACCAATGATGGGGGATTTTCCTTTTATTAAATACTTTTCCTCTAATAACCGTACTCTTTGATCGGAGATATTTTGAAAGTCCTCATTTCCAAATCCATGGGGTATTAATTTAACTTTTGATGGCCTCACTCCTTCCATCTCAATCAAAACGTTTCTAACCAACGAACTAATCGCAACAATTTGTGTACTGACGAGGTTCGTATAATAATCATAAAACCTACCCTTCCTAAAGTAAGTGTGGTGAAAGGTGCTGTGGTGTCTTGTGTATACACGATTGGGAACTCCAGACAACCATGCAGCGGTAAGGCCAATCATGTTTGCATCCAATAAATTACAATTTACAAAGTCAGGCTTTTCCTTTCGAAGGATTCCAACAGTTTTTACTAAGCAACGTGGATACGATTTTTTGCCAAAAAATGGCACATGGTAGGTTTTGATGTTTTGTTCAACCAACCAATGTTGCAGTTCACTGGGGTGTGGATTAAATAAGATAAATGTAAGTTCTATCCTTGATCGATCAATGTATCTCACAATCCACTCGTACTCCAGTGATTTGAAAATTAAGGAGAGTATGTAAGTTACCTTAGTCACCTTTTTTCAAGTGGAAACATATTGCATCAAAATGGCAATCTGAAAATGACTCATCCTGGCTAATCGGACTCATATCACTTGCCCGATATAGACTGTAACCAATGCTATTTAGACACGAAATTAATTTTTCCGGGGTATCACCACTATCTCTCAAGTTACTATCTACTAATTCAACAAATAGAATCGGATGGAACTTTTCAATTGTCTTCATAGCCCCCACTAATGTTTTGTATTCAAAACCTTCCACATCGATCTTAATGATATCCAATCGGTTTAGGTTCAGAGCTTGCGCTTCAATATCGATTGTACTAACAGTAGTTACAACAGATTCTATTTCTAAAAATTTATCATATACGTTCAACCTATTCATCCCTGAGTTATGCGGATTCACTTTAAACAGGTGTAATTCACCTGGATCATCAGCTAGCGCCATATTATTCAATTTCACATTATTAAAATTATTAATCTCAATATTTGTCTTTAGCATTGAGAGCGATTTGGGATCAGGTTCATAGCTTATAACCAAACCACCACTTGCCGATGATGCAAAGGCAAGAGTAAAACGACCAATATTTGCACCTACGTCGATAATTACAAAATCTCTCTTTATCAATGAAATAATTCTTTCAAAGGCTTTGTCCTTAAAGCCGAAGTAAATAAAGTGGTCGACACTATCAGAAATATCAAGTATGTAACTAATTCCATTTCTGGTCGATTGTCTTTTAGTGCCTCTGGCATATAAATATTCAGGTGGCACAAGTTTAGACCAAAAAGAATTCTCCTTCTTTTTGGAAATCATAGCAATCAATACTCTCTCAAGAAATGGATACTTTAGAAAATGACGGATTTTATTTAAGAATCGAGTCCTTGTGGTTATTCGATCGAAGTATTTATATCCCTTCCTCATGTCACATCAAACTTTTCTTATTTCTTTAACCACACGCACAATTGCATTCCCTGTTTAGTAATTTGCATGTAAGGCCTAATTATCCAGTCAATAATCTTTGGCATAAAGGTTTGGCACACATAATATTCATGCCTAATTAACTGATAATTGTATTTTTTGGCATGGTGCTCAAACGACTTCAAACCGAACTCATACAGATGAAAGGGCTCGTGCATGGGGCTTAAATTGCCCACAAAATCTTTAAACCGAATTGAGTAAGAATAATTGATCAGTCTATTAATCAACCAATTTGAAGAAGGAACTTCAATGTGAATAATCCCACCCTTCTTTAACCAACTAAGGGCCTTTAAAATCGATTCGGAAGGATCATAAAGATGCTCTAAGACCGCTCCAAAAGTTATAAAATCAAATGTATTCTCCTGATACTGCGCTTCCTCGATTGAGCAAAGCTTAAGTTTGTGAGTACTAATTCCCATCTTCCCAATTGCTTTTTCATAGAAAGGTCTTGAAGGTTCAAAACCGTAAGAATCGAAACCAGCATTTGCGAGAGCCTTCATACACTTTCCAATGCCTGCACCTATATCCAATGATTTGGGGCTCACCGGATTGTTTAATAATTTTTGGGCTGTAGCTATCTCTGCTTTAAAATACTCAGAATTCTCCTTAAAGTATTCATCCACCCAATATGATTCAGGGGGTATTTCATAATGATCATCTAAACTGCTTGGTATTGGTTGAGGATTGGAATAAACCAAGTTGCATCTTGAGCATTTAACAATTGTCGTAGTGATTCCTATTTTGTTACTTGGATTAAATCCTTGAGACTGATTAAGCCTTTTTCCTAATATTTTGTTTTGTTCAGAGGGAGCTCCGCACATAATACACTGATGAACATACTTAAAAGTGTAGGTGAAAATATCCCTCATTCAACCAAATGTTTTTCTAAATATTGCACAATTTTTATCGATGACAGTCCATCACCAAACGGATTCTCAGCTTCGCTCATTGCGCGGTATAATTTATGATCTTGTACTAACCTCTCAAATATACTTACAATCTTCTCCTCCGTCACACCAGCTAGTACATTGCAACCTGCATCAATCGCTTCCGGCCGCTCCGTAGTTTCCCGGAGCACCATCACAGGCTTATTGAGTGAAGGGCACTCTTCTTGTAACCCTCCCGAATCGGTCATAACAATGTATGATTGTTGAATTAGAAAAACCATCTCGTCATAAGGCAATGGTTCGATCAAAAATACGTTTGAAACATCTTTTAACCTATCCGAGGCCAATCTCCTCACGTCGGGATTGCTGTGCTGCAGATATACAAATGAATAGCGAAGATTATAAGATGCAATACGTAAAATAGCTCGGTATATCTCCTCAAAATGGGCGCCAATATTCTCTCTCCTGTGACCGGTTATCAAAATTAATTTTTCAAATCCGCTGGTAAGGAATCCAAATTTTTCTTCATAAACATGCCTTATTTTAGCAATACGTTGACAAGCTTCCGCCAAACTATCAATGACCGTGTTGCCAACTATTTCAATTATTCCCTCTACCTTTTCCCTCCTCAAATTATCATAAGCTAGCTCTGTTGGCGCAAAATGGAAATTCGCCAATAGAGCAGTTATTCTCCTGTTTATCTCCTCTGGATATGGAGAGCGCCTGTTGTACGTTCTCAATCCAGCCTCTACATGAGCTATCTTCACTCCTCTGTAAAAAGCGGCCAAGCTACCCATGACGCAGCTTGTCGTATCCCCCTGTACGACCACCAAGTCAGGTCTATGCTTGACGATCTCCTGATCAAGTGCGCGCAAAAGCGAAGCGGAAAAAACATTCAAAGATTGACTTTGAGTTTCAATTTGAATGGCCACATCAACTTTAACCTCAAAAAAATCCAATATTGGGTCGATCATGGTGGGGCCGTGCTGCCCAGTTGTCATAAACAAACTATTAAACCCCGCAGTTGCCTTAAGTGCCTTATACACCGGCAGAAGCTTAATTACTTCCGGTCGTGTTCCTGCAATGAGTAATACCTTTTTCAAGAATTTTCTGTAGATAAAAGAGTGGCTTGTTACACAAATGCCAGAATGGCAAACTACAAATATAGGCTAAAGAATCTTGTACAAGACGTCGAAATTTGAAGGTATATTTTAAAGGCCCTATCGCTCTTCCTTAGGCTTATTTTTGGCGATAGAGCATTCGTATCGCTTGAAGAGCAACTCTTTATATAGTAGGTTCATTTTATCCATATTATAATTTCTGTCCATCAATTTTATGGTTTGAGGCAAGAGAGTCACTTTCGCATCTCCATCTTGCAACTCTTTCACAATCGCCTCCACTAATTCTTTGGAATCCCATCGCCTGAGGATCTTTGCCGAAGATGAAAACAGGTCTTCATCGTATTGTAAAGGGCCTAAAATCACCCTGATACCACAAAGCATGGCCTCCATTGCTGAAACTGGTGCACCATCTGAAAATGGAGTCATCACGACTAGTGAAGCATTTCTATAAAGAGCATACATTTCTTCCTGATTTCGCTTCGGCAGTAAAAGGAACCTGACACCCTTTATATCCTCCATCCTATCCGTTAACTTCCTCTGGTAAGCTAAGTCCCCTGCATCCTTGCCGACAAACACCATCGCATATTTCTCCTTAAAACCTTTTGGAAGAAGCTCAATAGTTTCAAGACAAAACTCATGGTTATAAACCGGGTACAGATACCTTGGGAATAGAATGTACTTTACATCCTTGGGAAGGGGGGTATCAAAATCTGCATGCTGTCTGATGCTATCTAAATCTACACCAGTTCTGACTATGGACATAGCCTGAGCACGACCAGAAAAAGAAACAACTGCCTCGATCTGTTTTGCGGAAGTGCTCGTCACCCAGTCAGCAGTCTTAAAAGCTCGCCTATAGGCAGGGGCAACTACCCTGTTAATTAGCCTTCTATTTTCAAATGCATTTGGTATTGTCTTGAGTACATCCGTGCCTCTCGTCGAAACGATCATTGGAACGCCAAGGTAATCTCTAAATAAACACCAAAGGGAGTTTGGTTCAGCATAAAGGATATGAATTATATCTACCTTGTATTCTTTGACTATGGATCTAACTCTACCAGCTGTCAAAATGGTCTTCAGGAACCTCGTAAAGGAAAAATCTGATATAGGATCGAAGGTATTTATCCCTTCACGAAGCAATTTTTCCTTCGAAAAGTTTGCATGCAGTTTCCTAGGCAAAAGAAAAACCCTGTTTTGGTCATTTCGGGAAAAAAAAGTGATCCATTTGAGATCATGGATTGAATTGGGGTCTGCAAAAAAAAGAATATTCATAATTGTTGCGCCCAAACATGGAAAACATATAACGACCAAACGCGATGTGAATGATCTCTCTCACCCTGGATATGCTGACGCAATATGTTTTCGATGTAAGTGTAGTTTAAGTCAAGCAACTTTTGCTTGCCGCCCAAAACAGTTTCTAATAGAACTGGACTTAGTTTCCCTTTAAACCAATCTCCAATAGGAATCTGAAAGCCCTGCTTTTCCCGATGAACAAAACCCGTAGGGAAGTACTTTTCAGCTACTGATTTCAAAATGGCTTTGTTACCCGTCTTCCCAACCAATTGATCTCCATTTAGGGTAGCGGCAAACTCCGCCAGATCCTTGTCCAAAAAAGGACTTCGCATCTCCAATGACGCATACATCGAAGCTCTATCCACCTTGACCAAATAGTCATTTAGCAATCTGGTTTTCAAGGATGCAGACATGACATTTATCAGATCACTTGAAGATCGAGGTGAGTACTTGTTCCAAATAAAGCTATGTTCACTTTTTAGCGCGCTGAAAAATAACTCATTACTAAATAGATAAGGTAATTCACCTTCCGTAAAACCGAGATTCCGATCCAGAAGATGATATGCTGGACGCCTCGCTTGACTCAAGAGTCGCTCAAGAAGGTTTGTTTGGTAAGATGGACACATCCTCTGAAGCAATTTTGCCATCGGATAAAACGCTCTAAATCGCTTAACCAAATCAAACTTTCGCGCAAAGTGGTATGACTCGTAGCCAGCAAATAGCTCATCCCCACCATCACCTCCCAACACCACCTTTTCGGTTTTAGAAATCTCTTTTGCCATCAGATAGGTGGGGATCATGGATGAATCTGCAAATGGTTCGCCAAACTCGAGTATTAGATTGTTAATGCTCCCCAATTCCTGATGCGTTATGACCAGCTCTGTATGATCTGTCCCAAACTGATTTGCGACTTGCCTTGCATAAGGCAGTTCATTGAAACTAAACTCATTGAAACCTACCGAGTAGGTTCGAACTCTAGTAGAAGAATGTTCTGTCATTTTTGCCACAATCAGCGATGAGTCAATGCCTCCGCTCAACAATGCACTTACTCTTACATCGGCAACGAGTCGCTTCTTTACAGCTTGGCTCAGTAGATACTCTGTTTTGCTACAAACTTCATCGATACTTAGTTTGTTATCCTCACTATATTCCAGATTCCAATAATCCTTATATTCTGAGATGCCAGAATTTGTAAAACATAAGTAGGATGCTGGCAAGACCTTTTTGATATCTTTCCAAATGGTTGCTTCATGAGGAGTGGAGAGTTCCGAAAAAAAATACCCTAGGGCATGTTCATCAATTGTATGAGATAGTCCCTCGATTTTACTGAAACTTCTAATATCTGAACTGAATACAAGGTATCCATCGCCAATAAAATAGTAAAGCGGTTTTTTCCCGAAACGATCTCTTGCCAAGATTAGTGAGTTGTCCTTCCTGCTAAAAAGAGCAAAGGCAAACATTCCGTCTATTTTACTAAGTGCAACTTGAATACCCCAACATTCAAACGCATTTACAATAACTTCCGTATCCGATTGGGTTCTAAAAACGAAACCCCTTTCCAATAGTTCGTTTCTAAGTGTTAGGTAGTTGTATATCTCTCCATTGTACACGATCGAACTGTTACCAGAGTCACTATGTAGAGGTTGCCGACCAGCTGCAGAAAGATCAATAATGCTAAGTCGAGTATGAAATAAAGATACTTTCGTCTGACCCACCTGGTGGTGCCAAACTCCATTATCATCGGGGCCCCGATATTTTAATGGCTCAACAAAAGTGCGCCAGTTATCTTCCTGCAATATTTGATGAGAACCGCTTGTGATCACCCCTGCTATACCGCACATAATTCCTACTTTAATCCGCGAAGCAGATATCTAAATTTATTCAATATCCTTTGACTTAAAGGAGGAAGATAAAATGCATTCATCTTTTGAGACTCCTGCGTCTCAGGCTTCTTTTTTAAAATGATGACCTGATAGTCATTCTCCACACTATAAACAGAATATGATTTTAGGGAATGCAAATAGAAACCGATTGGATACACGGTCTCACATAATTCATTTGTGAAAATTGGCTGTTCAAGAATTTGCAGTTCCTGGCACCCAGTATTAACCATCCATTCTAAATGATTTGGATGTGGGATATGAATAAAAACAAACCCCTTAGGCTGAAGTACTTCAGCAATTCTTTCAAATAGATCACGATGTAAACTCAAAGGAATATGCTCAATGACATCAGGTAAAATAACTACGTCAAATAAATCATTAATAGGCTCTTGGGTAAGATCTCTAACCTCAATCGAGACATTTGAGTACTTCCTAAGCCGTTTCCTGGCAATGTCTACACTTTTCTGACTTATATCAAGTGCCTTCAGATAACCTTTGTTAGTAAGATGCCTTAGGACTAATTCGGAAACAGTTCCAATTCCACAGCCTACCTCAAGTATACGATCATCGCCTTTCAACCCACTTTCTTTTAGGTGATGTATTATGCTTAAGTGTCTATGGTTGATCCCGGCAGCCACCTGACGTTCTGAAAATTTATTATAAAAATCAGCTATTTCCTGCATACCGTAATTGATTAGTCAAATAGATCACCTTTGATATCTCCTCAAAGAACAAGACAATTGCGTAGAAAGAAATCACATTCGTTAAATCGGCACCGCTATATACAAGTAGGTAGCACCCGACCAGCAAAACTAAAAGAAAAATCATTTTGATTACAAAGTTAGCCCTTTGCTTCTGAAAGACGAAAAACCCACCCCCCAACGAGTTGCCCAAAAGTTGCAAGGCAAATGGAAAACACATTATCTGTATAAATGGAATGCTTGACAACCACTTCTTTCCAAGATAAACCTCCACTACTAGTGGGGCTAAGAGAAAAATCATACCATAGACTGCAACTGATAATAGGGATAACTTTGCAATAAGGTTTAAAAAACGATCAACTGGCATTTTACTGCTGTTTTCAAATAATTTCGAAGTTAATAAAGGCTGTAGTGAATTCGAAAAAAGCATTAATGGAATATTTAAAATTCCCATCGCCATAGTAAAGTAACCAACATCTGCCTTCGAAAACCCTAACACCAAAATCCATAAAATCAACTGTCCTGAAAACGTTGAAATCAGAGAAACAGGGAGATTATATAAGGGATAGTTTTTATTCTCAACTACCGTAGCGATTATGCTCCTAATGCCAAAACTCAACTTCTCCGGAAATTTGCTCCATGAAATCTTCTTAAGGTAAAGTTGGGTCATAATATTTACTGCTTTACCAAGTAAATCCGAGTAAAACAGACCGAACATACCATAGCCCGTGCTGCCCAATAATAAACTTGCAATTCGAATTGAAAAATTATCAGCTAAATTAACGATTACATTATTGCCAAATTCTTTAAATCTAATATTGATGTTAGCTAATATTTGGCCTAACGTGATTAAGAATGATGATGCAGTTATAAGTATAACGACAAAGACTGGTGAAGGGATTTTGATGAAAAACTTGAAGTTTTGATGATTTACCAACACAATAGAAAATAATGCAAAAAACAAAGTAAATATTCCCGCAAGTATGATTATATCTTTCGATGACTTTCCTATTTTTTTTTCTTGGATCACTAACAGGCTCGAAGGCAAGGTCAAACTAGTAATAATTGAAACGATCGAAGCTGTCGAAGTCATCAGTGCAAATAGACCGTATTCTGAAGGCTCAAAAAGTCTAGCCAGAAATGGTGTGGTTAAAAAAGCAACAAAAGCAATTAGTAGCTTTGAGGAAAAAATGTATGCAAAACCTCTCCGATACTCAGACCCTGAAAAGTTACCAAGAAAAAGGCGAATTAATTTCAAAGGATCTTAGATTAGAAAATATATATTCTTAATGGCAAAATTGCATTTCAAGAATTGAAAAAGATAGTCATTTTATGCCCATACCCAATTGGCTTCGCCCCATCGCAGCGGTTTCGTTTTGAACAATATGTCCACATCCTGGATGAAAGGGGTAGCAAAATTACAGTTTTACCTTTCCACAACCTATCCTCATGGGCTTCATTATATTATCAGCCCTACAGCTTTATAAGATTGGTCGGGCTGAGTTTTCGGATTATCCATCATATTTTAAATAGCTTTTCCGCTTCGAAAGGTGACCTGATTTTCATCCACCGGGAAATACTCCCCTTCGGACCGCCAATCCTGGAATGGCTCTTAGCAAAAATATTCCGAAAAAAAATCATCTATGACTTCGATGATGCAATCTGGCTTACTGACAATATCGACGAATCCTGGCTTGCGAAAAGGCTGCGCTGGCGATCAAAGGTGGCATCAATTTGCAAATGGAGCTATAAAGTAAGCGCTGGCAATGAATACCTGGCAAACTTTGCCAGAAAATACAACCCAAACGTGGTCGTGAACCCTACAACCATAGACACCGAAAGGATGCACAATCCTGATCTGTACGGGAACAATCGACCTTACGACTCTCCTTTGACCATCGGGTGGACTGGATCTCATTCCACTCTTAAATACCTCATCCAGATTGAGTCCGTATTGCAAGTATTGGAAAAAAAATATCCGGACATCAATTTTCTATTCATTGCAAATCAAAAACCGGAGCTTAGTCTGAAGAACCAGAAATTTGTTCCCTGGAACAAGGAAACGGAAATAGCTGATCTTTTACAAATTGATATTGGCCTTATGCCCCTCCCCGATGACGATTGGAGTCGTGGAAAATGTGGCTTCAAAGCTTTGCAGTATATGGCATTGAAAATTCCAACATTGGCCTCTCCTGTAGGCGTTAACCAAAAAATTATTGATCATGGGGTCAATGGATTCTTGTGTTATAACGAAAAGGATTGGCTTACCTATCTGGAAAAATTGATATCAAATAAGTCGCTTCGGGAAGATCTTGGTAAAGCAGCCAGGCAAAAAGTTATTAAGCATTATTCGGTATTATCCAATACGGCCAATTTTTTATCTCTCTTCGATTGATGATAAATCAATCCCATGCCAAGTAGATAAAAAGGTTCCATCGGGATTTTGTAACGCGATAAAGTACCAAAATTAAAAGTGGATACACCAACAGCGAAAGCAAAGATGATAGAGAAAATTAAGCAAAACAGCACTTCAGGTTTTTTTAAATATTTAAATAGCCGCATTCCTGTTTTGAACAAAATAAATAAGGTCAGAATTAAAAAAACCAAACTCTCCATACCAGAAAGCAGCATCAACGGGTTCCTGATCTCCCACAAATAGGGTCTGAATAATGATACGTTGACCGCAACTGGTGCCAGGCGGATCATACTTTGCCATGATCCGTCAAGTTCCCCCAAAGTGTAGCCAGAACCCTCTCCCGTTCTCGCCCCCCATCCATAGCGAATGTCATAGGAGGTTATTCTGGCCGTTTCTGCCAACCTGTTGACATTGTAACGGGGGTCATCTTCTCCAACCATCAAAATTGCTAAATAACCAAGGACCAAAACCATCAAGGAGACAATAGGAACGATGAGAATTCTACCTGCTGCTGAGCGGACAAACTTGAGATTCTCGAAAGAAATCCAAACAATCAGCGCAGGAAGAAAACTTAGCAGAATATATTTTTTCATTGAATAGGTTACCCAAACAGCCAGTATTAATAGAATTGAATTCATTCCAATATTTTTCCTCTCAAAGAACACCTGATAGGAGGCATAGGTTAAGAATCCTAAAGCCGCCAGGGTGAGCGTATCCTTAAAAATTCCGGATCCCCAAAAACAAACGGTAGGAATAAATAGACAGGAGAAGGCAATCCACAAATGGGATTCAGGGTATAATTTATAAAAGGTCTTAAACAACAACCAGGATCCAGTAAAACCTATTAGGGCAAAAAGTACGGCAGTTGCAGAGTAAGCCGAAAAAGTAAAAAGGTCAAGCACCGCTGCAATGCAAATCAAAAAATAAGATTGTTGATCCCTGAAATACCAAATCCTGGACGCGTAAGAATAGATTGAAGATTCATACTGTCCATTGGCAAAAAGCATCTTTACTCCCTTCGATGGAGAATCCATAAATGCCTCCCAAATAATACGGCTCCCATGCGTATGATAAGCAAACGTATCCCCCCCGTCATAATAAAATTGATAGATAAACCCGACAGCAAGCGCACCAATTATTCTGACTGATAATCCGGGAATAAAATACTTCCGGTTTATCGCGTCGGTGACATACGGTCGAATCCAATAAGCACCAGCGTAGACCAGAAAAATAACAATTGGGGTGACAATGAGATCACGCAGTTCCACTTTCTAAAATTCAGCAATAAAAGTACAATAGCCAAAATCATCAATCCCCCTTCTCCATCGCCTTCAGCCTCCGCTTGGCGTCCTTCCAGGCTTCGTCTTTGCGACTGGATTTCTTCTTTACCTCGTTAAAGTAACGCTTAGCCGTCTCTTTATCTCCGTTGCGCTGACTTATTTCACCCAAAGAAATCAAAGCAAATAAATAATAGCCCGATTCCGTAGCCTCAATTTCTTCCGCATACCTGACCACCAACTCATAATACTTTTGCGCCTCAGCCAACTCCTGCTTGCGTTCGTAATATTGCCCTAAAAAGAAAGCGGCATAACGGCCACTGGTAGCCTCGTACCCAACCATGCCGCTATCTATGCGATGAATAATTTCTTTGCACACACTTTCCATGTTCTGAGAAAATCCGCTTCCGCTATAAAGCATGCGCGCATAGTATCTGTGAAAGTATGGGTTGTCTGGATAGGTCTGATGCAGGTATTCGGATATCTGAAAAGCCCTGGCGGGTTTGTTCTCGTAACTTTGCAGAATGCGCATAAGCCACACCATCGCCTCGGTGCGTGTATAAAAAGCATTGTAAGACACCTCCGTAAGTTGCTCCAACCCCAATTGCTTGTCTCCCTTTTTAAAAAAAACAAGCAAAGGTTTGAGCATCGGATAGTTTTCTGGTACCCACACCGAGAAGTAATTGTACAACGCGTCTCCGAACAACAACTCTACACTCAGATCTTGTTTTTGTTTGCTCTCTTCAAGGTAGTTCAGCGCTGTCTTGCCGGTAGTTGCTGCCTTTCTCCAATTTTTCCTTTCTTCATCTGCATAGAGCCTGCCTTTAAAACCATAAGCGGCCGATAAAAAAAATGCTGCTTCCGTTCGATATTCCGGTGACTTTTTATGAAGATTTTCCGCCACTACAATGGTGCTGTCCATGTAAGCCAAAAATCTGTCATCGTATGTCGTAATTTTGGTGTTGGGCATAATTTTCCACCATTCGCTCAAGCCCAACAGGAAATAGGGAAGCGGATGCCAGGCATATTTTTGCTTGAACCACCGGAATTGCTGTTCGGCCTTTTCAAATTTGAAATTATAAAGATCATTAAGCGCCTCCGTTGCCTCTATCTGAATACGGATATCGTTGATCAATATCAATGTGGTGTCCACCTTGCCATTGCCCTGAGGAAATGATTTTGTGACAACCAACAAAATAAGGCTTATGACAAGCCCGGCCTTTAGCCACTTACTTACCGGAACCCTTCCTTTTGCAAATTCCAACGATATTGTCTTCTGTGTTGTCAACAGAATACAAATTGTGTTACCTTTTCCTTCATAAAATAATTGACCGCAAACTTAAGCTAAACACGCAAAGCTTAAAAACCATTCATGCAACCGGGATCCGAAACAACTTCGTTTTATCAGACCGACAAAAGGTTACTCTTCATCCTGCTTTGTTTAGTAAGCTTCTTCTTGTTGTTTGCCAAAAAAGCTTTTATCGAAAGCGAAACAGCCGTGTTCGAATTTCTGCAAGATCAACCCGAAGGCAGCTTCTTCCAGATCATGAATACCCTTCAATACCTCACCATTCCTATTATATACTTATGGAAACTCACCATTATCGCATTTATTATCTGGGTGGGCTGTTTTATGTTTGGTTACAAAGTCGAATACGCCAATTGCTGGTCTGTGGCATTGGTTGCCGAATTTATTTTCGTACTTCCCGAGCTAATTAAGATTGCTTGGTTCATCGTTGTTAACTCGGATCCTTCCTACTATGAAGTACAACAGTTTTACCCGCTTTCTCTGTTGAATTTTTTCGATCCCGAAACGCTGGATAAACGATACATCTATCCACTAAAGGGGTTAAATGTATTTGAGATTATCTATTGGGTACTGCTTATCTATGGAACCCATTACTATGCCAGAAAAAAAATCAGCATAGCAAGCCTCATTGTAGTTTGTTCATATGTTCTGCTTTTTTTTGGGTGGTTGGTGTTTTATGCAATAGTCTACAATTAAGTACATTTTTACCGCGAAGCCGCTGAGGTTACGAAAATTCTTTTGTGTCCCTTTGAGATTTCTTTGTCGCTCTTTGTGTAATAGCTTACTTATTGAACAAAGTACACAGCGGAGGCACTAAGGTTCACGGAGTTTTTTTGTACTGCCTTCTGCGTGGTGGGCTGGGTGCCCCTTCATGGGTTAGGGGTAGCGTTGGAAAAATAAAGCTCTGTGCATAACAAAATTTGCATTTTATCTTGTAATCCATACTTTTGTAGCCCTTATGCACTACAAGCCGCTATTCAAAGCTATGATGATTCTGGTTGGCCTGGTGGCCACAGTAGTCATTTTGCTTTCTCAAGCTTTGCCTGAGATTTCAGGGGAGGTGGCTGAAAAGGTTAAAACTGAACAAACCGACAAAAGCCATGAAGGGCACACAATCGCTGTTCCCCCTTCTGACGGTTTTCCGGTAGTGGCTGTTCAAATCAACGATGTAGATCGTGCACTCCTGGTTACCCTGGAAGCTGAAGAGAAAGAGGTTCCCACAGTTCAGTGTATTTCAAATTCGATTTCAGCATACTTTCACGTGCTGTTCAGGGCTATCATTTCGCCCAACGCTCCCTGATTTTTTCCCACTGAATGTAAATCATCCCAGGTCAGGATTAGTGTGACCACTTATTAATTATCATCTTTTCATTATTTTTTTCAACTAACATAACCATGCGTAACAAAGGAGTAGTAGTAGGACTTACCGTAATTATAACCGCGCTGTGCTTGTATTACCTGTCTTTCACATTTGTATCCAGGAAAGTGCAGGATGATGCCATCGCGTATGCCACCAATGAAGTCGGTTCGGTGGATCTTTTTAAAAAACAATCGTATCTGGATTCACTATGGAGCAAGCCGGTGTACAATCTGTTCGGAGCGGAATTTACTTACAAGGAAGTAAAGGAAAATGAGCTAAGCCTGGGATTGGACTTGCAGGGAGGCATGCATGTGACGTTGGAAATTTCTCCCATCGACATCATCAGGGGTTTAAGTGGAAATAGCGATGACCCTGCTTTTATAGCCGCACTTAAGCGTGCTACAGAAATGCAGAAGACAAGCCAGGAAAGATATAGCGCTTTATTCTTGCAGGCATTCAAAGAAGCTAATCCTGAGAGGAACCTGGCTTCCTTATTCGCCTCAGCGGCAAATAAAGACAGGGTAAGTCTCTCCGATGATGATGCCAAGGTGATGCAGTTTATCAACCAGGAGATAGAAAGCGCCATTGACCGGTCGTTCACTATTCTCAAAACCCGAATCGACCAGTTTGGAACATCACAACCCAACATTCAGCGCTTGCAGGGAACGGGAAGAATTCAAATAGAAATTCCGGGAGCAGACAACCCGCAACGCGTAAGAAAATTATTACAAGGTGTAGCGCGATTGGAGTTTTGGGAAATTGTTGAATTCAGCGATCCACAACTTAATCAATCCTTTGCAGCCATCAATGATAAATTGGTAAAAGAGAAAGCGGCTACTGTGAAACCACTGAATCAGGAATTGGCAAAACCCGATACAAACGACCTGGCTGACGAATTGAATGTAGCCACTGATTCCACCCGATCGGCATTGGAGGAACAACTAAGTCAGGTGAGAGACAGTGCTAACAATATTCTTGATTCACTGACTAATACCAGTCTGTCGCCTCTTTTTGCTTTAAGCAATCCGGGTATTCCTTTCCTCTATGATGTAAAAGATACAGCCCAGATTAACAGAATACTGGCAAGACCAGATGTGAAAGCCTTACTGCCGCGCAACATCGGATATTTCTGGGATGTAAAATCAGAACCGGACGTTACTCCTGGTATTGAAGATTTGTCTTTGAATTTTGTAAACATTCCCAGAAATGGTAAGCCATTGCTGACCGGGGAAGTGATCAACGATGCCCGCCTGGATTACGATCAGTTTGCACGCCCCGCTGTAAGTATGACGATGAATGCAGCAGGCTCACGCGCCTGGTCTAAAATCACGGCAGCAGCTGCCAGCAAATCGCCACAGGGAAGAATAGCCATTGTATTGGACAACTACGTATACACCGCGCCAACCGTGCAGGGAGAAATACCCAATGGGAATTCCCAAATAACAGGAAGCTTTGACCTGGAGGAGGCCAAAGACCTTGCCAACGTGCTGAAGGCCGGCTCACTGCCAGCGCCTACCCGCATTGTAGAGGAGGCTATCATTGGCCCAACACTGGGAAAGGTGGCTCAAAATCAGGGTTTCATTTCCATGATTTGCGGTTTAGGTATCGTAGCCTTATTTATGGTTGCCTATTATTCCAAAGGCGGATGGGTTGCCAACCTCGCCTTGTTGTTTAACATTTTCTTTATACTCGGTATTCTCGCGCAGTTGAATGCCGCACTCACACTCCCGGGTGTTGCCGGTATCGTGCTTACCATGGGTATGGCGGTTGATGCCAACGTATTGATCTACGAGCGCATCAAGGAGGAGCTGAAGATGGGAAGTATGCTGAAGGAAGCCATCAAGAAAGGTTATAGCCGTGCATTCGATACCATCTTCGACTCAAACGTAACGACCATCCTTACGGCAATTTTTCTTTTTGTATTTGGCCAGGGACCGCTGAAAGGTTTTGCCATCGTATTGATGATCGGTATTGCTACTTCATTCTTTTCTGCCGTATATATTTCGAGGGTAGTGGTGGAGTGGATGACCAGAAAAGGAGATCAGGCCAAAGTGTCTTTCGATTCTTTCATTGCCAGGAGTATTCGTGAGCGAGGATATTTTAACTTCATCGGATACAGAAGGCTTGCGTACACCATTTCCGGAGCCGTTACCCTGGTGGGTTTCATTCTCATTGCCATCAATGGATTAAATCTCGGGGTGGACTTTAAAGGTGGAAGATCCTATGTGGTGTCATTCAATGCTCCTGTGGTAGCTACGGATATGAAGCTGGCCTTGTCGGAGGTTTTTGAGAACACTGGTACAGAAGTAAAAAACTATGGAAGCAACAGCGTTATGAAAGTGACCACATCCTATCTGGTGGAAGATGAATCTGATGTAGCGGACAATAAAGTAAAGGATGCACTGGTAACCGGTTTGGAGAAATTCACCGGATTGCAATTTGTTGAAAACGATTCGCAGGTTGATGATGCTCACTTTACCATTCTTTCGTCTTCTAAAGTTGGCGCAACCATTGCGGACGATATCAAAGACTCGGCTTTTGAAGCAGGCTTGTATTCGCTTATTGCAATTTTCTTGTTCATCCTCATTCGGTTCAAGAAATGGCAGTTCAGTACAGGTGCCATTGTAGCCACGGCCCACGATGCCTTGTTTGTGATAGCCATCTTTGGCATAGCAGGCGCTGTCGGTTTTTCTTTTGAGATTGACCAGGTATTTGTTGCAGCGCTCTTGTCGATTATCGGTTATTCGATCAATGATACCGTGATTATTTTTGACCGTATCAGGGAGTACACGGGGTTGGGCACAACGCACGACAGGCTTAAACTGTTCAACGATGCCATCAACAGCACGCTGAGCAGAACGCTGATCACTTCGGGTACCACCATGATTGTGGTAATCGTACTATTGATTTTTGGTGGTGAAGTACTGCGTGGTTTCTCATTTGCCTTATTTGTGGGAATTTTAGTAGGTACGTTCTCCTCCATTTTCGTGGCAGCTCCCGTTGTTTACGATTTGGATAAAAGACAGGCGCTGAAGCCGAGTATCGCGTAAAGTATAGGGTTACTTCTTTTGAGCAAGGGGCTGCCAAATTTTGGTGGCCTCTTTTTTTACGATCTATTATTCGTTGAGATTTCAAGTGCAGTCAATTGGTAGGAAAATCAAAAACATTACACAAGTATCTTTGAAAAAAGTATTATGATCCGAATTTGTCGTTACCCGCTTTTAAATTCCCAATTTTGCTCAGCGTGATTGGTAGATGATATATTTTCCATTTATAGCCTATCGGGAAAGTATGTTACAAGAAAAAACTTTAAGACTAAAACAAGCCAAATTAAGGTTGTCTGTCCATTAACATCCCATTGGAAAAATGGAGAAATATCCTATTGCAACGTTTTATATAAAAATCTTACATGAATCTATATCCCGTCTAATGGGGGATAGTGTTTGATTTGCTATGCGAAGCGTTGATATTGTTACTATGCCGGTTAAGAGCAGTCATTTTCCATTCTATAAACAAGCTGAACAGATGGACTGCGGCCCTACCTGTCTTCGCATGATAGCGAAATACTATGGAAAAGGCTACTCGATACAAGAGCTAAGAAACAAGTCATTCATTAACCGTGATGGAACATCAATTCTTGGCATAAGTGAAGCCGCGGAAGCCATTGGATTCCGCACGCTGCCCGTAAAAATTCCGTTTGACAAATTTCTTTCCCAGGCACCGCTTCCCTGCATCGTTCACTGGAATCAAACACATTTTGTGGTGGTATACAGCGTGGGTAGGAATAAAGTGAGGATTGCGGACCCCGGCCTGGGCAAAATAACACTCACAGAGGGTGAATTTGCAAAAAAGTGGGTTGCCTGGCGCGGTGAAAACGAAAAGAACGGTATAGCGTTACTGATAGAACCTTCACAGCGGTTTTATGACGCGGCCCCCGAAGTGCCCGATAACCGATCAGGTGCTATTCAGGCTATGTTCTCTTACATGTTTCGCTACCGCAGTTTTTTGTGGCAACTGGCCATTGGCCTTTTTGCAGGCAGTATCATTCAGCTCATATTTCCTTTCCTCACACAGTCGATAGTTGATATTGGAATTAATACCAATGACCTCAATTTTATCTACATTGTTTTGTGTGGGCAGCTTATGCTTGCTTTGGGGAGAACATCGGTAGATTTTCTCAGGAGATGGATCTTGTTGCATCTCAGTACCAGAATCAACATCTCAATTATTTCAGATTTCCTAATTAAATTAATGAAATTGCCGCTTTCCTTCTTTGATGAAAAGCGGATTGGTGACATCCTGAACAGAATAGAAGATCATACACGCATAGAACATTTTTTGAGCTCCTCATCACTTAACATTATATTTTCGCTTTTCAATTTTTTCATTTTTGGCCTTGTCTTACTGTTTTACAATACGACAATTGTTCTGGTCTTCGCAGGTGGCAGTTCTCTATACGTAGTATTTATCCTGCTATTTATGAAAAAAAGAAGGGAATTGGATTATCGAAGATTTATCCAATTGGCCGGTAATCAGAGTAATCTTATTGAGTTGGTGAATGGAATTCAGGATATCAAACTCAATAACTCAGAAAAACAAAAGCGATGGAAGTGGGAGCGAATTCAGGCTAATTTATTCAAGGTTAATATTGGCAGCACCCGGCTTCAGCAATTTCAAGAGGCGGGCGG
>CAYTBO010000029.1:17548-33636 GCA_964436055.1 uncultured Ohtaekwangia sp. | reverse complement strand
TACCAACAACAGCAACCAGACGGTACAGTATACGATCACACCGAAGCTTGCGGGTTGTGCCGATGGTCCTCCTCAGTTGGTAAATGTGGTTGTCGAGCCAACACCTCTTTCGGTAATAGGGAATTCCACACCAACCATTTGTAATAGTGGTAACGTAAACATATTAATCTCATCCCCAACGGTACCTACAACACCGGCCAATCTCCGATTCAACATGACGGTAGGCAGTTCCAACCCGGGCGCTACCGGAGGCACGGCCATCGGTCCTTTGGTAAATCAAGCCTTTCCGGTACTGATCGGAGGAAACATAACCAATAGCAGCGATAATTTTATTACGGTGACCTACACGGTTACCCCTACATTGGCAGGTTGCCCTAACGGTCCACCTGAAGTAACTACTGTGATTGTTGAACCTACCCCTATAGCGGCATTTGTCAACAATGCTCCCAGACTTTGCAATGGCGGAACACCGGATATCGATATCACCACACCATCTACCGTGAGTGTTCCGGCCAATCTTACTTTTGACATAATTCCTGCTTTGCCTCCGGGTATCATCGGTGCCGGAGATGCAGGAACGGGTGTTATCTCCGTAGCTGCACCCTATACTTTCAATGCAGGAACCCTTACCAATACGACCAACATTTCGCAAACGGTGGTCTACACCATCACGCCTAAACTCAGTGGCTGTTTGAATGGACCTACGCAGGTGGTGAATGTTATTGTGGAACCTACCCCTCAGGTTTCCCTGACCAATAATCTGGCCAAGATCTGTAATCTGGGAACGCCCAACATTACGGTGACCAGTCCGTCGTCACCCAGTAGCCCGGCTGATCTGACTTTTGATGTAGTGGTAACCCTGCCCGGTGGCGTGACCGGAACACTTATTGCGGGTAATGGAGTGATTGGCGCAACGGCACCTTTCTCTATCAATACCGGTGTGATCACGAATACCAATCCATCTTCGGAAACAATAACGTACACCGTTACGCCTAGACTAAACGGTTGTGTGGATGGTCCTCCCCAGTTTGTGGAGGTGATTGTAGAACCCACCCCAGTTGCGGTAGTTGATAATCTTTTGCCTACCATTTGTAATGGAGGAACACCTAGCATTGATGTCACCAGTCCGACGATACCCAGTGTGCCGGCCAATCTGACTTTTGATGTTGCAGTAAGTTTACCGGCCGGTGTAAGCGGTACGGGTATTGCCGGTTCAGGAACAACAGGTGCTTCAACGCCATTCTCCATCAATGCCGGTACATTGACCAACTCAACCAACTCATTCCGTACCGTTACTTATACCATAACACCACGCCTGACCAGTTGCGCCAATGGGATACCACAGGTAGTGAATGTGGTGGTGGAACCTTCGCCTGTTGCCGCACCTGTAAACAATGCCGCCAATATCTGTTCGGGCGGATCACCAAGTATTGATGTTACTTCACCTACCTCGCCTAGTATACCGGCCAACCTGGCCTTTGATGTATCGGTAGTATTGCAGGCTGGCTTGTCGGGAACCGGCGTAGCAGGAAGTGGCATATTGGGTGCAATCGCGCCGTTCTCCATCAACACCGGAACGCTGACCCACGACAATCTTAGCGCAACTCCGCTGACAGCAACCTATACCATTACGCCAAGACTAACTGGCTGTGCTGATGGTACACCGCAGGTGGTGGTGGTGAACGTAAGACCGCTGCCGGTGGGTGCTTTTGATAACAGCCGGGTGGTCTGCAGTGACGAGGCCTTTACCTACAACATCCAAACTGCCAACATAGATTTTCTGGGCAATGGTGTGATCAGCAACTTCACCTTCACCGTATCTTCATCCGATGAAGGCAGTGTACCTACACCGGTAGGTTTGGACCGCACCGTTGCTTCCAACGCACCGATCAACGGTACCTTCACCAACACCTCGAGTGCTGATGTGGATATTACCTACGAAATCACGCCATTCAATGCAGCAGGCAATTGCCCTGGTGCGCCTTTTGATGTGGTGATCAGGATCAGACCTGAACCAACGGCACCTGCTATTACTACCGTTGAACATTGCAGTGACGCGGCTGTTCCTTTCACCTTCGATCTCCAGGATATCATCGATACAGGGGTAGGAGGTAATTCCGTACCGTCACAGTTTACCTATACGGTGAGTTCAACCAATCCGTTGGTGGTGTTCCCCGAGTCGAACCGGAATGTGGCCAGCAGCGCTTTGGTATCGCAGGTGTATTCCAACTTCTCCGGTGGCGATGAGACCATCACCTATGTGGTGACGCCATTCAGTACGGCGGGTAATTGCCAGGGTACCAATTTTGAATTCAGGGTGATTGTGCATCCGGAGCCGGTAGGTAGCAACCTGGTGGATCCGGTTTGTAGTACTACATTAAATCACAACATACAAACCCAGATCACCAATGGCTTGGCCAGCGTGTTTACCTACACGGTAACATCGGATAATCCAGGTGTACCGGCGGGACCGGACAGGGTAGTGGCTTCCAGTGCTCCGATTACAGACATCTACGTCAATGCTACAGGCCTTCCTGCCAACATCGAATACACCATAACACCGTTTAACGCGGCCAACCCTACCTGTGAGGGATCGGATTTTACCTACACTGTAAATATCAGTCCCAATCCTACGGGTATCAGTGACACCAAACCGGCCGTATGTTCTGATGTGGCCTTTGCGGTCGATCCTCAGGTGAACATCGTGCCACTGGTAGCCAGTACATTTACCTGGACGGCCTCGTATGATTTCCCTATGACAGGCCCAGCCAGTGGTACAGGAGTCATTGCCGGTTCTTTGCACAACGAAACCAGTGGCCAGTTATTTGCCCGCTATACGGTAATCCCTACAGCGGGTACCTGTGTGGGTGCTGCGTTTACCATTGATCTGCCTATCAACCCTGAGCCGGTGGTGGATCCTGCACTGGCAAACCCACCGGCTGTATGCAGTACCAATGCCATCAGCACGGTACCGATCGGCTTGACGCTGGATACCAATGGTTTGTCTGTTGCTGCTAATTCTTATGATATCTCATTGAACAGCATTGATGCAGGACTTATTGCCCTTCCGGGAAATCTTGCCTTGCCTGCCAGCGTGCCGGCCAACAGTCCTTCACCAGGATTGTCTGATGCCATATTCAATGACACCTATAGAAATACAACCTCGGCCCAGTTGCAGGTAGTTTACACTATAGTTCCTGTTTCCGCTGATGGATGTTTTGGTGATGCATTTGACATCACTGTCTCAATCAACCCTGAACCGGTGTTGGCGACACCGGCATGGCCGAACGTATGTAGTTCAAATGCGGACATCAGCAACCCGGTGAATATTGTATTGGGCACCAATGGTACCTCTGCCAATGCGGTGAGCTATGAACTGCAAGACATTCAATACGATGACGGTGGAGGTTTCAGCCCTGCGCTACCTGCCAACTTTGTGCCTAATCCAGCCAACCCGGCCATAGGCACTACAGGAAGTTTAAATCTTGTACGCAACGACCGGTATACAAATTCTGGCAATGTGCAGGTGACTGTGCGGTACATCATACAGGGATTCAGTTCGCAAGGTTGCGGCAGTGAATTTTTGGCTCACGATGTAATCGTTGATCCTGAGCCTGATTTGGAAGTTCCTGTTCCCGGCCTGGTATGCAGTGATGTGATATCCGGAATTACGTTAACCGAAGTACCTGGGTCTGCAGTGGCTACCAGCTTTAACATCAACAATATCATCCGTCAAGCGGGATTGGTTGCCGGAGGATCGAATGCATCCATTGGTTTGGGACAACCTGCCAACGCGATATTCAATGACATCTTCACCAATACAACCGCCAGCACATTGACGGTGACTTACAAGATTGCGCCAGTGACGGCCGCAGGTTGCGTAGGCGAGGAGCAGGATGTGGTGTTCTCTATTATTCCGGCTCCGTCGATGGCCTCCAATCTGGACAGGACGGTTTGTTCCGATGCGCCTGCATCCATTGTGTTTGCTACCAACATCGCCGGACCTATTGCAGGTACCTACCGCATTGAAAGTATAACCCTTAGTGGAGGGCCTGGAGATTTGGTGCCCAACGGCGTGAACCTGACCACACCACGCACCACAGTACTTACGACAGAAATCAGTGGCGACCGTTATATCAACACGACCAACAATCCACTTACGGTTACGTATCGTATCACACCGATAGGTTTGGCTGCACCTAATTGTGAAGGGCCATTCCGCGACCTGGTACTTACCGTAGAGCCGACCATGATTGCCGCACCGGTCAATAGCAACACCAATATCTGTAGTGCAACACCAACTGATATTGAACTGCTGTCGCCTTCGGTACCGACCTCACCGATCATCACCTTCAATTATACAGCGGTGTCTTCTATTGGCGGGCAGATGAGCGGATTTATTCCAGCCCTGAATAATCTGCCGGCTGGGGACAGGATCCAGGACAACCTGGTGAACAATTCCAATAGCACGGCTTTTGTCACATACACCATTACAGCGGTGGCCAATGGGGCAGCCAGTGGTGCAGGCTGCAGCAGTGTAGGTGTGCCGGTGGTGGTGAATGTAGAACCTAACCCGAAACTAATAGCCAGTCCGCTGCTGCAAACGGTTTGTGAATCGGATGGGGTAAATGTTTCACCTACCAATATTCTGTTGACTTCTCCGACATTGCCTACGGTGGGTACGCTGGAGTTCAATCAGATCAGCACTGTTGCAACGGGTGGAATGACATTATTATCACCGCCGAAGACCACTTATCTCAATGGAGAACTGATTATAGACCAGTGGAGTAATCCTACCCTAACTGATCAGACCGTAACCTACACGTTGCGACCCGAAGTGAATGGCGGACTTGGATGTCCGGGCGATGATGTGGTGGTTACTGTGACCGTGAAGCCAAGACCTATAATTACTCCGGTAGCTCCGGTTGCCGTGTGCAGTGGTGAGTTCAGAAGCATACCGCTGACCACCGATATCCCTGGCACCTTTGCTACGTGGACAGTGACACCGAATGCCAATGTAACCGGTGAGTTGGCCGGAGGCGGTGGCAGTTTGGATTTCACGCTGTTCAACACAGGCTTTAATGTAGAAACTGTTACCTATACGGTTACGCCCAAGTTTAACAACTGCGATGGAATTCCAACGGACATCGTAGTGACAATAAACCCGACGCCGGATATTGTAGGACTGCCTCCAACGATTACCGTGTGTGATGGACAGACACTGAATGTGCCGCTTGGCAGCAATGTGACGGGAACTACCTTCACCTGGACAGTGACCGATGTGTTTAATTTGGAAGCTCCTGGATTCTTTGATGGCAGCGGAACCACCATCAACCAGATGATCAATAACCCGAACGGGTTCCAGGCTGTATTGATTTATCAGGTTACCCCGACCAGTGTTCCGGCAGGTTGTGTAGGTCTGCCACGTATTATGAATGTGAATGTGGGTTCAATCGTAGCCAATGTAACACCCGATCAGACAGAGATTTGCAGTGGCCGGAGAATACAGATGACCAATTCAAGTCTAGGAGCTACCTCGCATCGGTGGTTCTATCGTGTACAAGGAACTACCACAGAAATTGATGTGCGCACCACACCATTTGTGAATTATCAACTGGACAATACCACTACTACGAATCCATTGATTTATGAAATTGTATATCAGGCATCTAATGGATTGTGTACAATTCCGGATGTGGTAACACCGATTACCGTTTACAGAAATGTAACAGCCGGATTTGATGAAGGAACAGTACCGCCAATTTTAGGGGGAACATCTACTGTTAACTTTACCAATACATCCGATCCGACCGATGGGGCGCAGTTCAGGTATGAGTGGGACTTTGGCTCCAGCCAGTTTGCCAACCCTGCCACCTTCACAGGGGAAAACCCTCCACCTGTAGTGTACAGTCAGCAAGGACCATATCAGATTACAGTAAAAGCCACTAACATCGCGGCGGAAGGCGCAGGTCAGCAATGTGAAAGTACATTCTTCAAAACCATTGTGGTGCCGGTGTTGCCGCTGGTGGCAGACTTCACGCTTGATCCTCCTGCAGGTTGCTTTCCTACTACCGTTCGTGTAGTGGAGAATCTATCCACCGGTGATATTATGGAGTGGCGGGTGGTCGACTCCAATGGTGGTGTGGTTGCCGTATCGGGTCAGGATATGCCTGAGTTTTTCATTGCCACACCGGGTATCTTCAATGTGCAACTTACCACACGCGATTCATTTACTGATCAGGTAGAGTTTGCCAACGCAAACTTCACCATCTACGATCTGCCGATCGCCTCGTTCCAGGCCAGACCGACAACGGTATTTATTCCGGATACGGAGTTGATCACTTTCAACTTCAGCACGAAGGCAAACTTCTATGAATGGGATTTTGGTGATGGTGAAACGTCAGATGAGCGTGAGCCTAAACACATCTACAAGATTGAGGGTGTTTACGATATCGTGATGGTGGCAGGGTTTGAACATGACGATGGCGTTGTCTGTGCCGATACCCTCACCCAGCAGGTGATCGCCAAGCAAGGCGGTCAGACGAAAGTACCGAATGCGTTTACACCTAATCCGGCAGGACCAACTGGAGGCGTGGCCTCAAGCGGAACGTTTAACGATGTGTTCCTGCCCATTGTAAAAGGTGTGGAGGAATTTAACATGCAGATATACGATCGATGGGGTAACCTGATCTTTGAAAGTAACAGTTCAACCCAGGGATGGGATGGATATGACAGGAATGGTAATATCCTGCCGGCCGGTGTGTATGTATACAAACTTACACTTCGCCTCTCTGATGGACAGCGAACCACCCAGATTGGAGATATTACCATGATCAGATAAAAATTGTAAATTTAGGAGCTCATGAAGAAGAGAATTTTTCTGATCGCACTGGTAGCCCTTGCATGGACAACTGTCTTTGCGCAGGATCCGCAGTTCTCTCAATTCTATCAGGCTCCGCTTTATCTCAATCCGGGATTTACCGGAATTACACAGCAACAACGATTTGTGCTGAATCATCGGATTCAGTGGCCTAACTTACCGCAGGCATTTACCACCTTTGCAGCGAGCTACGATATCTATGTGGATGAACTGAAAAGTGGATTTGGTGTGATGGCTACCACCGATAAGATGGGATCAGCAGGCTGGAGAACATCTACCTTTGGGTTGATGTATAGCTACAAAGTGCGGCTGAATGATAATCTTGTTTTTTCCCCGGGACTGTACTTTGGATATGGCATCAACGGCCTTGATCGCACCCGCCTTCAGTTGGGTGATGGATTGGAATTCAACGGGCAGTCACTAGACCCTGACTTGCAACGTCTTGGCAATCAGCAGTACTTTGATTTTGGATCCGGGTTTTTATTTTACACTAAATCGCTGTGGTTGGGTGGCGCTTTTCATCACATGAATACGCCTAATTTATCCGTACTTAATTCCACCAGCCGATTGCCGATGAAGACTACCATACATGGAGGCGCAAGAATTTCCCTCTATCATGGGTTGCGATCATCTTCTAATGTTTCTTACCTGACACCATCGTTTATTTATCGTTCACAGGGTCCTATCAGCCAGTTGGACTTTGGGTTGAATTATCATATTGATCCCGTGTCCATTGGTGTATGGTACCGAGGGAAGCCTTTTGATACTAACGTAATTGGTACTGTTAATCAGGATGCCATGATCTTTGTGATGGGCCTTTACCTCAGCAATTTCAATGTTGGCTACAGCTATGATTTTTCTGTATCGGAATTGTCTACCACATCCGGGGGCGCTCATGAAATCTCAATCGTATATGAGTTTGTTGCCAAACCGCTCAACCGGGGCGTGAAGAAAAGAAATCGACTCATTCCTTGTCCTACCTTTAACCGGAAGCCGAACTTCTGGAATTGATTTAGTTTTTAACCAGAGGATTTTACTTCAAAGACCATGCCTTCGGCAGACAGGCGCTGAGGCGCAAAGGTTTACGGAAGATTCTTTGTGGTCCTCTGTGTAATAGCTTATTGTTTTGGCAGGCAGATCAACCCTTGATTTTGTTCGGTAGTCGATAATTTCTATCGGAACCAGCATTTACGAGGTTCCTTTTACATTTTTACTTTGATTAACTAAGTCTAAGTGTGGGCTTTAATCGATACCCGATCGGTTAAAGAATGGAAAAGAGGTTACTCTATTGTTGTGTTTTAATAGCCATGTTGCTCTATGGCGGCACAATCAGGGTACACGCACAGTGCGGAGGTATCATGGAGCCCGGCTTTGCATTTTTAACCAGCAGCAGGGGATGTGCACCCTTCAATGTCAATATCCAAACCTTATACTTGTCTTCTGTTCCCGGTACTGAATATTTTGTTGATTGGGGGGATGGCACCCCAGAAGAAACTTATGTGCAGGTAGCAGCCGGGGGTGTTACTATCTCACATAATTATCCCAACTCGCCCGTAGACTGTGGGTATGATGTGGTGATCGATGCATCGAATGCCTGTAATCCACGGGGAAGTGTAGTACCCATACAAACTCAGGTGGTGGTGTGGACCAACGATGTGGTGTCTATCAACCCCGCTTTATTTCGTGTATGTCAGGGCTTTGCTGCCGACGTATTGTTTACCGATAATAGCGACTGGAACTGTTTTCCCCGCCTCACACGGGAAAATAACGAGCCTCGTTGGATACAGTGGCTATATGGAACCGGGCCTTTGGTAAATCAGATTCCCGGTGTTGGCGTGGATGCGGTTGTGCCTGGAGCTTTTCCCTATCTCGACCCCGCCCCCTTCCGCAATCCCATCTATCCCGTACTTGCTCCCGGACAGGTTAGTCTTCCTGTAAACGTGCCGACTACAGTCCCTGCTGATATTGGCAGGGAGTTTGAAGTGACCTTAAAAAACTGGAATCAGTGTAATCCCTATGACAACAACATACTGGATGGCAACGCCTTCAACCCGGTGGGTGGTGATTTGGTGAACGGCGACAATCCCCCACAGGTAACAACCGCCAGGATCGTGATTGTAGAAGCTCCTCAACCTGATTTTCTTACCCGTCTGGGTGGCCCAGGCGGACCAATACAAAGTGTATTTTGTGTTGGCGATAATATTTATTTTGACAATGAAACTCCGCCTATTCCGGGCGCTAATTTTCAAAATACCTGGGAGTTTTTTGACAACAGCACAGGGATAGGAATTCCCCTGAGTACCTCCAACGATCAAAACCCTACGTTTGCTTATCCTACTTCAGGACTTAAACTGATCCGCCTTTCCGTAAGGGATAGCAACGCTGCCGGAAACTGTGTAGAAATTTTTGAGGTTACTATTACCATTTCCCCATCCCTGATCGCCCAGATCGAGGTAAGTGACTTGGGTAACAACCCAATCACTGGGGATTTTTGTCAAAGTAGCAGCGGGCCCTTGACTAACTTTGATGTAAGGTTTTCGGATATCTCTGCCGGTGTTGTCACTCCTACAACACAATGGCGCTGGGAATTTTATGATGAGACAAGCACCTTGATCAGGCAAGAGCCAACTGGAGGTGGATTCTCTGCTGTGGCTCTAGGGCCATTTGATGAAGTCTTTACTACACCGGGCATTTACACCGTTCGGCTGTTTGTGAGGGACAATGTTACCTCATGCGAAACTATCGATGATGCCGAGGTGAGGGTATTTGAAAGACCTGTTCCACAATTTTCCGCTGC
Source organism: uncultured Ohtaekwangia sp. (assembly GCA_964436055.1). Lineage (GTDB taxonomy): Bacteria > Bacteroidota > Bacteroidia > Cytophagales > Cyclobacteriaceae > ELB16-189. The sequence continues at coordinate 23,959 of CAYTBO010000029.1, read as the reverse complement.
GCGCGTGTGCGAAGGCGACCTTACCGGCTTCAATGAGTTTTCCATGCTGAATGCCATCAACGGTGAGACGATCGTATTGCGGGAATGGGATTTCGACTATGATGGTGTCGCCTTTGTAAAAGATCCCGCATTTGATAATCAAAGTATTTTTACCCGGTCGCTTGGTGCTGCCGGTACCTACCAGGTGGCCCTTCGTGTCACTACGGATCAGTTTGGGTGCTCTGACATGATCGTGATTCCTGTTCAGGTCGATCCTTTACCCAACGCTGCCTTTTCTCCCGATGTCTTATCCGGTTGCAGTCTGCTGGATGTTACTTTTGCCAACGATGTAGTTGGCGGACAACCCGATGTGATAGACCGCTTTGAATGGGAAGTTGATGAACGTTTGGGATTGGGTTTTCAATTGGTGGCCACCCAGCAGCCGGCTGATGCTGGCTTCACACCATTTTACATTCACCAGTTTGAAAACATCACCCTGACCGACCGGCAGTTTGATGTGCGCATGAGAGCTGTTACAATCAACAGCTGCGAGCGACTTTCTCCCGCCATTACCATCACTGTTTTTCCGGGCACACAATCAGGTTTTGTTTCTACCAACTATTCACCTTTTGACAGCAACTGTTCTCCTCAGAATGTAAATTTTTCCGTGGATGCTCAAACGCAATCCCTTGGTCCAACCGATTACCAGTGGCGGGTAAGTGACAGTAGCGGCACAATTACTGAAACGAGTACCGGGACTACGCCTGCCTTTAACTTTAACTTTATAAACACCACCCCGTCGCTCAAGGATTATTTTGTCACCCTGATCACCACGCTTCCTTCGGGTTGCTTTGGTGATTCTACGCGTGTTATCCGTATCAGTCCCATACCTACTTCTAATTTTGACATTGACACACTTCTCTTTGATTGCCAATTGATGCGATTGCAACTGGAAGCCAGCCAAAAGGGGTTAGCCAATTATCGCTGGACGGTTAGAGAAAACGGAATCATCGTAGCCGATATCAATAGCATCAATGATGAATTTCAATATGAGTTGTCAAGACCAGGGGAAGGAGATCCTGATGTGACAGTTCAATTCAGTCTGGAGACGACCAATTTTGCCAACTGTGTGAGCCCGGTGAGTACTGATCTGGTGGTGATACCCAGTGGTGATGATATTAATACGTCATTTACTGTCTCACTCATGAGTCAGATGTTGCCGGATGCTATCGTCACCATCGTTAATACCACCAACCCCGGGCCGTGGCAATATGCCTGGGATTTTGGCGATGGAAGTACATCTAACGATCCAAACGTAAACGCTCATACGTATGCAACCTATGGTAATTACACGATTACCCTTACCGTCACCAACAACGTATGTGTGGAAACCGCAACGCGGACCGTGACCATAGAAGCTATTCCACCCATTGTTGATTTTTCTTATGACCCGGCTGAAGGTTGTGCTCCGCTCACCGTTCAGTTTACGAATCTTTCACAATTTGCAGAACCCGATACCTATGAATGGGATTTTGGACAAGGACAGGGAACATCAAAGGCTTTAAGTCCCCTGTTTACTTATTTTGAGCCGGGTACCTATACCGTTTCATTAACCGCTTCCAATATTACCGGACAGACCGTAACGGAGACTAAAGAAATGATCATCGAAGTCTACCCCCGGCCGAGCGCTCAGTTTGACCTCAAGCCAAGGTTGGTTTACCTGCCAGGAGGAATTTTATTTACGAAAAATCAAAGCTTTCAGGCCAGCAGTTTTGAATGGGACTTTGGTGATGGAACAAAATCCTTATTGGCAGAACCACAACATGTATATCAAAAGGAAGGTGTTTATGACATTCAATTGATAGCATTTAATCAATTCGGATGTTCGGATACTACCAAACTGGAAAGTGCGGTACGTGTAGAGGTAGGCGGTCAGGTGCTCATTCCAAACGCCTTCTCACCAAGCCTTTCCGGACCTACGGGAGGCAGTGATTCAGGTAATGGCAAGAATGATGTTTTCCTTCCCATCACAAGAGGTGTGGTAGAATTTGAGATGGTGATTTTCAACCGATGGGGTGAGCTTATGTTTCAAAGCATGGATCCACAGATTGGTTGGGATGGTTACTACAACGGCAGGCTCTGCCAGCAGGATGTATATGTATACAGGTTGACAGCCTTGTATGAAAATGGTCAACGGATCGTGAGTGTGGGGGACATAAACCTGATCCGGTAATGATGAAGAAGGGCATATACATTTTTTGTTTGATGGTGACGGGTATGGTGGGTGCGCAGGATCCGGAGTTCTCGCAATATTATGCTGCTCCCTTGTATTTGAATCCCGCATTTACAGGCACAACCATGGATCACCGCTTCATGGCGAACTACAGAAATCAATGGCCTAACATTACACGCGGGTATGAGACCTATGCTTTTTCCTATGATTACAATCTTCATGATTACAACAGCGGAATGGGATTTTTGGCAACCGTAGATCAGGCAGGGTCGGCAGGCATGAAATCCTCGCAGTTCAATTTTTTGTATTCTTATAAGTGGAGTGTGAGCAACAAATGGGTGATTTCCTCAGGTCTTAATTTTGGATATGCTTTCAGGAGTATTGACTTCAACCGTCTTTTATTTGGGGATCAGTTGCAATTCGATGCAACTGGTAACATACCCAGTGATGATCCAGCATTATTCAATCTTGGCAATTCCAATTATTTTGATTTCAATGCAGGGATGCTTGCTTATAATAAAACCTTTTGGTTGGGATTTGCCTCCAGCCATATCAACAGGCCCAACCGGTCATTGGTAAATGAAGAGGCGACTATTCCTGTTAAGACGACCTTTCATGGGGGTATCAGGATTCCCTTGCAACGCGGACCATTCCGGCGTGAACGGGAGTCGGTGTTATCACCTTCATTTGTTTATAAGATGCAAGGCAATTTCAGTCAATTGGATTTAGGGGCCTATTTTTTATACGATCCCATTGCCTTAGGACTTTGGTATAGGGGCATTCCGGTGAAGCAAAATGTGGTTGGCAATCTTAGCCGGGATGCTGTGGTTGTTATTTTGGGATTCCAATTTGAGAAGGTAGAAGTTGGGTACAGTTATGATTTTACCATTTCAGAACTGGGTTCTATATCAGGTGGGACACATGAGGTATCGTTGCAATATAAGTTAGCTATCCAAACCAATACGCGGACTAAGAAGAAGCAGAAGTATATTCCGTGCCCTACTTTTACCAAGCGGTAGTGAGTTGAAGGTGGTCGTGGACAGTTTAACCACAGAGGGCACAGAGAAGGCACGGAGGTGCGTGAAGGAGGTAAAAAGTTGTGCGGGAAGTTCTACGGCAAAGACCATGCCTTCGGCAGGCAGGCAGGCGCGGAGGTTTATGGAAGATTCTTTGTGGTCCTCTGAGATTCTCTGTGGTTCTTTGTGTAATAGCTTGTTGTTGTCTGCCTACGCTGAAGCTCCGACAGGTCAAGCCTTCGGTAAAGGGTTAACCACAGAGGGCACAGAGGTTTTGCACCAGTGTGGTTAAATTTTTCCAATAATCACAAAACCCTACCTTTACTGCGAAATGTAAAGGCAATGGGTCAATGAATTTTTCCGCAGAACTAGATGAAAACCAGGTATTTAAAACAGTGAGCCGGGCAGCCGGCCTGCTGAAGGTGGAAAGCTATGTAGTAGGCGGGTATGTACGCGATCTGATCCTGAAAAGAGCCAGCAAGGACATCGACTTTGTGTGCGTAGGCAGTGGTATTGCATTGGCACAAAAAACAGCAGACTTATTAGGTGATGCCAGAGTGACGGTGCATAAAAACTTTGGAACAGCGCAAATCAATTGGCGGGGATTTAACCTGGAATTTGTTGGCGCACGGCGAGAGTCGTATCGCAGTGAATCCCGAAAGCCAATCGTAGAAGACGGCACCCTTGAAGACGATCAAAACAGGCGCGATTTCACCATCAATGCGATGGCTGTCAGTTTGGATCCGGGTCGGTGGGGATTGCTCGTTGATCCGTTTGATGGAGTAGGTGATCTGAAGCGCAAGATTATCCGAACACCCCTTGAGCCTACCCTTACTTTTTCCGACGATCCGTTGCGCATGATGCGGGCTGTCCGTTTTGCCGCGCAACTCAATTTCGATATTGAAGCCGATACGTTTGAGGCAATTGTCAACAATGCTTCCAGGCTAAAAATTGTGAGTATGGAGCGGGTGACCGATGAACTCAACAAAATTATTCAAACCGAGACACCATCCTATGGATTTAAGTTGTTGTTTCATTCAGGACTACTGAAAGAGTTTTTTCCCGAGATGGTTGCCTTGCAAGGAGTTGAGAACATTGAGAACAAAGGACACAAGGACAACTTCTATCATACCTTGCAAGTGCTGGATAATGTGGCCAAAAGTTCTGATGATTTATGGCTGCGGTGGGCCGCTATCCTCCATGACATAGCCAAGCCGGCTACGAAGCGATTTGATCAAAAGCAGGGCTGGACTTTTCATGGACATGAAGAAAAGGGAGCGAGGATGGTGCCTGGAATCTTTCGAAGGATGAAGCTGCCGATGGATGAGCGAATGTATTTTGTGAAGAAACTGGTGAGGCTGCACTTGAGACCCATAGCATTGGCGTATGAGGTTACCGATTCTGCTATTCGTAGGTTGCTGTTTGACGCAGGCACAGATACAGATGCCTTGATGGCTTTGTGCCGTGCGGATATTACTTCTAAAAACCAGGAGAAGGTGACGCGATACCTCAGCAATTTCGACAAGGTAGAGCAGCGGATGGCTGAGGTGGAAGAAAAAGACAAGATCAGAAGCTTTCAACCCCCAATAAGCGGGGATGAAATCATACAATTATTCAATATTCCCGCTGGTCCGATTATTGGGGAAATAAAAGATCAGATAAAAGAAGCGATATTGGAAGGTGAAATTGAAAATAATAAAGCACAGGCACTTCAGCTAATGATGAAAATTGCCGAAAAGAAAGGATTGAAAACAGAAATTAAACTTTAAGATAATCGATGAAACCAACAAAAATTGCATTTCTAATACTGTTGTCATTTGGGTTGGCATTCGCAGTGAATGCCCAAAAGAAAAAAGCTACTAAGGTGAGTTCAGAAAACAAGCCGGCAGAAGCGGCCACTACCATGCCAGCTACAACACTGCCTCCGGAGCCAAAAATTGAAGGTGATGCCGATCCTATGCTGGAGCATTATTATAAAAAATATGCAGCGGCCTCCAGGTGGAATGACACCCAAGTAGCAAAGAGTGCACTGTATGACATGATCATTCTAAAGCCTGAAAATGATTCGCTTATTTTCACGCTCGCATACTTTTATTTTGAAAACAGGCAGTTTGCACCCGCCATGCTCGTGAGCCAGGAATTGCTGGCGCGTGATTCCAAGAACCTGGCTTATCTCGAGTTATCAGCGGCCTCGTTTGAGTCATTGGGGATTTTGGATAGATCACTTCAGAATTATGAAACGCTATACCTGCTTTCAAATAATATTATGGCGTTGTATAAGATTGCCTTTCTTCAGTTTGACCTGAAACGATATGAAGAAGCGTTGACGAATGTGGACATATTGATGGGCAAGCCTGAGGCAGAAACGTTGAAAATTGGTTTTAATGATGCCAGCAACCAACCAAAAGACTACGCCATGAAATATGCCGTACAAAATTTGAAAGGTATGGTTTTGGAAGCGAAGGGCGACAAGGCCGGTGCCCAAAAGGTGTTTGAGGAAATCATCAAAGTAGTACCTGATTTTCAACCCGCTTTGACCGCTTTGGCAGATTTGAAAAAAGCGAAATAGCCGTGCAACCCTCTCATCCGGGTATTGTCATTGAAATGATCAATAGCTTGTTTGGGGGCCCCTGCTGAACATATTCACGAAGAGTTAGTAAACGCGTGCCTTCAGGGTGACAGGCAGGCATATTATGACCTATATCGCCTGTATAGCAAGAGCATGTACAATGTTGGGTATAGGATCGTTAAAGATGAGGAAGAAGCTGAGGATGTGTTGCAAGAGGCTTTTGTTAGTGCGTTTAAGAATTTGAATCATTACCGGGGCGATGCCACCTTTGGGGCCTGGCTAAAGCGGATTGTGGTCAATAAGGCCATCAATGCCATGAAAAAGAAGAAAATGGAGCGTTTTCCGGAAGAGGGGCAAATTGAGGCGGCTGAAGAGGAAGAGGAGCCATTTGAGGATTTTCCATTTAGTGTGGAGCACGTGCGGAATGCCATTGAGATGCTGCCGGATGGGTATAGAATGGTACTTTCATTGTATCTTTTGGAAGGCTATGATCATGGGGAGATTGCCGAAATATTAGGTATTTCAGAATCTACTTCTAAATCGCAATTTAACAGATCGAAAAAGAAGTTGAAGGAGATACTGATGGGTGGTTCGTGAGGACACGAACCTAGGCT
>CAYTBO010000029.1:0-17448 GCA_964436055.1 uncultured Ohtaekwangia sp. | reverse complement strand
TGAAGGAGATACTGATGGGTGGTTCGTGAGGACACGAACCTAGGCTTAAGAGGAGAGGATGATTTTACCGCAAAGACCATGCCTTCGGCAAGCAGGCGCAGAGGCGCAAAGTTGTATGGACGGATTTTAATCCAGGTACGAGGAGAGAATGGTTAGTGGGAAAGAAGAAGATGGTTGGTGACAACACCAACCATGGGCAAGGAGAGGAGGTTCGTGATGACACGAACCCGGGCTTATAGATACTGGAGGTTTTAAATAATTTTAAGGTTGGTGATAATACGAAGGTCAAACGTTCCTTAACTTTTATAAGAATGAATGATTTACTGAAAGAATTTATTGATAAAAACAGAGCGGCATTGGATAACCAAACGCCTGGCGCTTCGGTGTGGAATAAAATACAATCCCGGCTACCGGGAATGAAACAGGTGTCACTTTGGAATTCCTTAGCCTTGTGGCGCGTTGCAGCTGTCCTTTTTATGGGACTTTCAATCACGCTTTTCTTCGTAAGTAAAGAAGGATCTGTTGAAAAAAGCATGGCGCGTCAATTGCGGGGAGAATTTCAGGATGTAGAATCTTACTATGTTGCTGAGATAGCCAAGAAGGTCGCACTTATCGATTATTTTGACGGCACATTTGAAAATGACCAGTTTTCACAGGATTTTGAAAAACTGGATGCTATGTACCAGGTGCTTCGCGATGAGTTGAAAATTCATCCCAGTGAAAAGGTTCGGGATGCATTAATATTAAATATACTCGTGCGAATAGATCTTTTAAATCAACAAATTAAAAGACTGGAAGATCTGAAAAGTGAGAAAAACAAAGCGGATGCTTCGGTGTAATGGTGATTTTTTCGGGAAGACCCGGTTAAAAGTCCTCTTCACTTCTTAGTTCAAATTCCGCAATGGCGGAATCAACTATTTTCCCTTCTTCACATTTGATGACACGCGATGGGAATTTACGAATCAGCCCGTAGCTGTGCGTGGCCATCAGAACGGCCGTTCCACTTTTGTTAATTTGTTGAAAAACCTTCATGATTCCGCTGGATACTTCCGGGTCGAGGTTTCCGGTGGGCTCATCGGCAATCAGAATTAAGGGTTCGTTGATAAGCGCTCTGGCGATCACCACGCGTTGCTGTTCACCGCCAGACAATTGGTGAGGCATCTTTTTCTCTACCGACCCCAGTCCAACCTGCATAAGTACTTCCGCAAGGCGGCTTTTGGTTTTGGCGCCTTCCTTCCATCCCGTAGCTTTCATGACAAAGTTCAGGTTTTCTCCCACCGTGCGGTCAGGGAAGAGTTGGAAATCCTGAAAGATGATACCGATTTTCCTCCTCAGCAGCGGTACTTCCTTATTTTTGATTTCCCTGATGTTGAAACCAGCTACCTGAATATCTCCCAGTCGAAGCGGGAGATCTCCGTACAACGTTTTAAGCAATGAGGATTTCCCCGACCCTGTTCTCCCTACAAGGTAGACAAACTCATCTTTCCCAATGTCGAATGAGATGTTGTTCAGTACCGAGGTGTGGTCCTGAAATATTGTTGCATCTTTTACACGGACAACGGGGTCAGAAGAAAACATGTTAGATCAGTTTATCCATTTGCTTTTTTGTGGTCGACCAGGAATTTTTCCAGACCGCTGTCTGTAAGCGGATGTTTCAGCAAGTCCATAATTACTTTCAGTGGACAGGTAGCTACATCAGCACCAATTTCTGCACATTTGATCAGGTGCATTGTATGGCGTATACTGGCAGCCAGTACTTCAGTTTCATATCCGTAGTTGTCATAGATATGACGTACCTGGGCGATGAGGTCCAATCCATCCTGAGAGATATCATCCAATCTTCCGATGAAAGGAGAGAGGTAGCTGGCACCGGCTTTTGCAGCCAAAATTGCCTGACCGGCAGAGAACACCAAGGTACAGTTGGTGCGGATGCCTTCGCTGCTAAATTTTTTTATAGCCTTAATCCCGTCTTTGATCATGGGTACTTTTACGACAATTTTATTATCAATTTTGGCAAGTTCCTTTCCTTCTTTGATTATTCCCTCGAAGTCGGTCGAGATCACCTCAGCGCTTACATTATTATCTACGATATCGCAGATGGCTTTATAGTGCGCCCGGATTTTGTCAGTTCCTGAGATTCCTTCCTTGGCCATCAGAGATGGGTTGGTTGTTACCCCATCAAGGACACCCAGATCATAGGCTTCCCTGATTTCATTCAGATTGGCGGTATCAATAAAAAACTTCATGTAGTAGTGGTTTTAAGTTTACAAAACTAAAACAATTGAAGGATTAAGAGGCGGGGAGGAGAATAAAAAAGGGCAAATCGAACATCGCACCGCTACAACCACCTACCCTTGCTACCTTCCGGTCCTGGGGGAGTTCAGCGGGAGCTGGTCGTGCCGATTTGCCGTGCGCAAAAGTAAGCAATACCATTGAGGAGTCAAATGTGAGTGAAAAATTGTTGGTTGGCTAGGTCACAATGCAGACGCAAAGGCGTTTTGCTATTTGTTGGTTGGTTGTTTGAACCTATGGATATGTTCACATTAACCCGGATAAGTGCAGGTTGAACTCCATGCCGTTCACTTCCTCAAATTCATCGACTTTCAGATCGTCCCATATTTGTTCGTCAAAGTCAAGTGAGCGAGTTTCAAGTTTTCTGCCCGGATGTACAATCATTTCCAAGCCATTCAGGTGAACAGGGTCTATTTTGATCAAAATTTTTGACCCCTCAATTTCTTTTTTGAAATACCGGTGAACGATATTTGACTTTATACTCATTTTTGCATTTTGCGTTTACCTGAAAAACTTGAAACATCACGGCTCGTGCTTCAACGCCTAAAGTACGAAGACGCTGAGGAAATATTCTACGCTTATGCCAGTAAATCGGAGGCAACACGTTATGTTACCTGGGCTACTCACCAAACCATAAAAGACACACTAAAGTATCTGAGTTTTGCTGTGCCCGCCTGGAATTCTGGCGCCTCCTTTAGTTATACTATACGGCTAATGCAGGACAATCGATTGATTGGTTCCATTGGAGCAATCAATGAAGGTGGGAGGGTTCATTTCGGATACATTATCAGTCCCTTATGGTGGAACAAAGGATTTGCAACTGAAGCTTGCCATGTGTTGCTTGCACAACTTATCCAGGAGAAAAGCGTATTCAGAATCTGGACATTTGTCGATGTTGAGAATGAAAGCTCCAGTGCTGTTTTGCGCAAGTGTGGATTGATTGAGGAGGCAAGGATGATTCAATGGCATTCATTTGTGAATCAGGATAACAAGGCTAAAGACTGTATTTTTTTCAGGTATCCATTAGAGAAGCCATGAGCTTATCGCAGAAGTTGTTAGATGAATTTGAGCATGAGGATGTCAGAAAACATATGGTGTGTGATCATGTAGACATCAACTCATTGGGGTTGATAACTTTAAAATGATTGGAGAGTCAGGCGGAAGTCCATCGGTGTCATTTTGCCGGATAGTAGAATATCAACATAGCGATGAGGAATGCAAGAATGGAGGCTACGAATCCAAACATAAAAATGCTGTACGAGATTCGGAGCAGCCGATATTTCCGGGCCAGTACTTTGCCATTGAAGTAAATGTCTTTGATGATGCTGCCGTAGAGGTAGTCGGCATCTTTCATCATTTCCTTCATGCCCCACTCGTAGTTGTCTAGTTGCATCCCGTGAAAATTTCCAAAGAAGAGCAGGTTAGTTTTTTTCTGTTTGATATCTTCTTGTGTGAATTTGCCTGAAGAGATATTTGGGCGTGTAGCCAGAACGGCATATACAATGGTGAGCAGGCAAGAGAAAACCAGCATGATGGTAGGAATAAGCAAATCGGGGAACTCTTCCAGTTTTCTGAATAGCACAGAAACCACCACGGAGAGGATGATGGCGTTGATGGATACCATGATGTTGGCTTTGGTATCCGCCATTTCACTTAGTGTGATGTGATTTTGGGAAGTAATTCGGAACATGGTTTCTATTCCACGCTCTGGCCGCAGCCCTTTATCCAGCTTCAAATGGATTTTTTCAAGGTCTTTTTCCAGTTCCTTTATGTACTTACCATCGATCTCCGGTTTTAGTTTCTTCTTAAGTTTTTTGATGTTCTTCTTCTTTTTTTTCTCCAGGACACCTTTCCCGTAATGGGTGAAGTAGCTATGATTTTCAAGAAAGTCAATATTAAATTGATACCACTCGTCATCTGTAAATTCCCTGTTTTTGGTGACAGCCATTTCTTTGCGGAGGGAGTTGCTCACATCGATCAGCTTTCCCGTTGCCAGGTGAGATAAATCAGCATCGCATAAAACCTCACCCACAATGTCTTTTGGATTTTGTGGCATTGTGGTGGCTTCAATGGCACTGTTTACGGCCTCAATTTTTGTTTGTGGAGCGCCCCATTCTTTTAGGATTTTTTTTGCTGCCAGAACGGAATTATGTTCGTGTTGTTCACAACCCATGGCGTATCCGGTATCGTGAATCCAGGCAGCGATGAGGGCTGTCTCCATCTGGTCATCATTCAAACCGCACTGTTTGCCAATTTCCTCAACGGCGTTTACTACCTGCCGGGTATGTTGCAGGTTATGATAAGCATACTTGTCCTGAAGTTTGTCAAGGGTTGATTCAGCGTAGTTTCTGGATCGAACAATTAAATCTGATGTCATTTTAAGTTATTGACGTTCAAAACTATTAAAATTTTGGAAGATTCGGTTAGGTGGTGAGTGAACTAATATAATTATTACGAGTTTCAAACGAACCATTTGAGCTTAAATTAACTTTGTTTGAATATGAAGTTTTTTCTGTTGTCGCTTAGTTTTGGGTTATTGATATCAGGAGGTCTGTGCGCTCAAAATCAATCCCAAGACACCTTTTACCTTTACTTAGTTGGCGATGCCGGGGAACCCACCGTAGTAAACGAAACCTACAGGAAAACAATTCAATCCCTCGGAAAAGATAGCCCGACTATTCCTTCAGCAATCGTTTTTCTTGGAGACAATATCTATCCCAAAGGCCTGGAATCGGAAGGGCATCCCAAGCGAAATGAAGGCGAGGAAATTTTAAGTTCCCAACTTCAACTTGCAGCGTCAATCAGGAATATATATTTTATTCCGGGCAACCACGACTGGAAGCGAGGCAGGGAAGGAGGCTTACAGCAAGTGTTGAACCAGCAATTATGGATTGATTCATTAAAAAATGAGGCCATACAGTTTTATCCCCGCGACGGCTGTCCTGGCCCCATTGAGTTGAAGCTATCGGACAACCTTGTGCTGGTCATTATCGATTCGCAATGGTGGCTTCATGGGTGGGAGAAGCCTGAAGGGGAAATCAGTGTTTGCGAGATAAAGACACCACCGGAAATGATTGCTGCGATAGAAGATGTGCTTCAACGCAATGAAGGAAAGCAAGTGGTGATTGCGGGTCATCATCCTATCTACACGTATGGAGAGCATGGAGGGGTATCAATCCTGAAGGACCATTTATTTCCACTCACCAAGATTCAGAAAAATCTTTATTTGCCCTTACCGGTTGTTGGTTCGATTTATCCACTTTACCGAAAAGCATTTGGTAATATTCAGGATCTTTCGCATCCCTTGTACAGGCAGTTTAGAAAATCAATTCATGACTTACTAAGGCAATATCCCGGCACGCTATACGTTGCAGGGCATGAGCATGCATTGCAATACGCTATCCGGGACAGCGTCCATTATGTAGTGAGCGGATCAGGTTCAAAACATACTCCTGTGAAAAAGAAGGGGTACGCTCAATTTGCAGAGTCGGCCAACGGCTTTGTGCGATTGGCGATAGCTACTGAAAATCATATCCGGATTGAATATTTCATTGATGATAATCCGGATCCGGCCTACACGGTAGAATCAGCTATCAAACAACCTTCGTCACAAAAAGTACCTGGTATAAATTCAGAAAAAACCAAAATCATTAACGCCAGCGATCAATACAAGGCCACCAAAAAAAAGAAAAAGTGGTTTGGTGAGAACTACCGGGATGTCTGGTCACAGGAAATTGAAGTGCCTGTTTTTGATTTTAAGTCAGCCGATGGGGAGCTGAAGATAATCCAGCAGGGAGGCGGTCAACAAACTTTGTCGCTGAGACTGGAAGATCCCGAGGGAAAACAATATGCACTTCGCTCGATTGAAAAATATCCGGAGAAAGCTATTCCTGAAGCCTTTCGCGAAACATTTGCTAAGGATATCGTGCAAGATCAAATATCGGCATCCCATCCTTACGGTTCGTTGGTGATACCACCTTTAGCTGATGCGGCTGGTATTTATCATACAAACCCTAGCATTGTGTGGGTGGCAGATGATCCCAGATTAGGTGTTTACCGGAAGGTGTTTTCGAATAAGCTTATGCTATTTGAAGAGCGCCCGCATGGAAAAGCCAAGGGTATGGATTTCTTTGGAAATGCAGATGACATCGTGAGTACTTTTAAAGTGATTGAGAAGCTGGCCAAAGACAATGACAATCAGATTGATCAATCTTTTGTATTGCGTTCGCGGCTCTTTGATTTGTGGATTGGTGATTGGGACAGGCACGATGATCAATGGCGGTGGGCTGAATTTGATAAAATGAACGGTAAACTTTATCGACCCATACCCAGGGACAGGGATCAGGCGTTTTTTGTGAACGAAGGCAAAATTCCCAAACTTTTCAGTAAAAGGTGGGCATTGCCTAAACTTCAAGGATTCGATTTTGATCTTGATTGGCCTGCTGGCTTCATGTTCAATGCCCGATACTTTGACCGGAGTTTTCTGACTGAACTCGATCGAGAAGACTGGATGCGCACAGCCGAAGAACTTAAAGGTCTTCTTACCGATGAAGTAATTGAGCGCTCTATTAGGCAGTGGCCTGCCGAAATTTTCGCTCTTAGGGGCGAAGAGATTATCCATAAGCTGAAAGTAAGGCGCGAAAAGCTGGCCGATTTTGCCTTGGATCATTATCTCTTTTTGTCCAGGACTGTCAACATTGTGGGATCCGATAAGCACGAGCGTTTTAATGTGGAGTTTCAAGAAGGCGGAAAGGTTCATGTGGTGGTTTCTAAAATCAAGAAAGATGGAGAAGTTGACAGAAAAATCTATGAACGCAGCTTTCTTGAGGAGGAGACAGAAGAAGTGCGATTGTATGGACTGGATGGAAATGATGAATTTATTTTTTCAGGCACAGAAAAAACAAAAATTAAAATAAGAACCATTGGCGGCAAGGGAGATGACAGATTGGAATCTTTGGCAAAAGAGAAACCAGTGGTGTACGATAAACCTAAGGGTATTGTGCCGGCAGCGGGGAGCAGATTTCGTGACCACAGGTCATCCGATCCTCTCATTAATGAATATGACCGTAGGGAATTTAAGTATGATCTTCTCGCTCCCTTGATATTTGGAAATTATAATGTGGATGATGGTATTTTCCTGGGAGGCGGTTTTCTTGCCACGCGGCATGGATTTCGCAAAGACCCTTACAAAACAAGGCATTTGTTTTTGGGAAGTTACGCGCTTAATACCAGCTCATTTAATTTTCAGTATTCAGGTCGGTACACGAACATGATCAGGAAATGGAGCGGAGAGCTTGACCTGAATGCCAAGTCACCGAATTTTGTCAACAATTTTTTTGGGTTGGGCAACGAGTCGGTTTTTGATAAAAATATTGATGACAATCCAGCTATCGATGTAGATCGAGCCATTGATTATTACCGGTTGCGGTTTACGGAATGGACTATGGATTTGCGGTTGAGCAGGAAGATAGGATCCAGTGGATTTATTAAAGTTGGTCCATCTGTGCAAGTGGTGGAATTGGAAAGACCTGATGAAGACCGATTTGTAAAAGATTTTGAAGTCACCTTAACACAACCTATCCTTGAGACCTATAGAAATTTCGTGGGTGTGGGTTATAGCTGGGGTTTTGATAACCGAAATAGTCATCTCTTCACAACCCGTGGTTTATACTTCGAACAATCATCACGATGGATGAATGAGTTTAATTCATCGGATGTTATGGTAGGCAACTTTGGATATCATACGGCTACGCTGGCTTTTTATCAATCGTTTAGGTTTCCGGCACGGCTAACCTTTGCGTCCAGAATATCAGGGGGAATAACGCGAGGCGATTTTCAGCTCTATCAATCACAAATATTGGATGGAAAAACGGAATTGAGGGGATTTCGGAAGACCCGGTTTTATGGCGACAGTAAATTGGTTTTTAATAACGAAGTGAGGTTTAAGTTGGGAGAGATTCGCTCCTATATTATGCCTGCCAGTATCGGGTTGGTAGGATTTTATGATATTGGGCGAGTTTGGTATGAGGATGAAAATGGGGTTGATCCAACAGTAAGTTCAGGAAATTCAACTCTTTGGCACAAAGGTTTTGGCGGTGGAGTTTGGTTTACGCCTTATAATATGGCTGTTGTGTCCTTGGAGGCAGGGCATTCCGTTGAAGGAACGCTGGGCTATTTACGGTTGGGATTTCTTTTCTAGTCCAATTTTTCACGCAAAGATTCGCAAAGAATGCAAAATTTGAACTGTTTTCGCCCCGTGTTTCAGATTTTAAAAATGATCACCCATTCACATCTGGGCGTAAAGCAAGACTTAAACCTTCAACGTAAAACCCGATCACTGCAATACTTGAATGACAAGATTTTCGGATGCTAGCTGAGGAAGCTTTATTCTTTCTAAAAGTTGATCTTCCAGATTTTGAGCCCACGTTTTCAGATATAAAATCACATCCGATTTACAATTGTGATTAAGATATCTTTTTTCAATCGGTAATTGCCGGAGCACTTGTGGATCTGATAATTTTTCCAGGTGTTTAAGGTCACTAATGTCAAATCCAAATGCAAGTAAGTTTGAAATCAAGTCATCCATTCGCAATCCGCTGGTGGGACAGTAATCATTGAGTTGTTCATTCCAGTCGCCATAGCGTTCCATGGCTCGGGTATGGATTTCACTTTTACTAAGCGATGTAACTTCCTGAGCCAGAAAGCCGCAGTTGCAGGCACCCATGTGACCCCATTGGTAGTCGGGATTACTCTCTAATCTTTTGGCAGTATTCCGCAGTGCGTGAATAACTTTAATTGAAATTTTGGCCATATTTCAGTGGTCTAAAACCAGTTTGTGACAACTAACAGCAAAATACTATTTTTGTTTTCCATATTAAATTTCGAACCAAAATTTTTTGATTACCATGCGTTACTTAATTCTGTTAATTGTTTCATGCACTATATTTTTTGGGTGTAGTTCTGAAAATAACAATGAAGTTCGTCAGGAAGGACTTGAGCTCTCCAATATGGACACGCTGACCCGGCCACAGGATGACCTGTTTCGATTTGCCAACGGAAGATGGCTTGATAAAACAACCATCCCTGACGATAAAGCTGTATGGGGAAGTTTTAATGAACTTTTTGAATACAACAATGACATACTCCTGCAAGTGCTAAAAGAAGCCGGGGAAAATGCCGAATACGTAGAGGGCACCGATCAGCGGAAGGCTGCGGACTTTTATGCGATCGGGATGGACTCCCTTCTTGCTGAGAAAGTGGGAATAAGTGTTTTGAATCCAACCTTTGAAAGAATAAATAAAATCAGAAGCAACGCTTCACTTACAAATTATTTGGTAGATCAGGAGCTAGAAGGAGGCGGAGCTTTTTATGGCTTTTTTGTGATTTCCGATTTAAAAAATGCGGAAAATATGGCTGCTTATTTAGGTTCCGGAGGTCTGGGTTTGCCTGAAAGAGATTATTACTTAAAGACAGATGAGAAATCAAAAGAAACAAGAGAGCGATACAAGGTTCATCTGGGCAACATGTTGCAGTTGAGTGGCGAAAGTAAAACGCAGGCGACAATGCGGGCTAGTCAAATAATGGAAATTGAAACCAGGCTAGCAAAAGCAACACTGACTAAAGAAGAAAGTAGGGACCCATGGAAACAGTATCACAAGAAGTCAATCGGTGATCTAGATGACATTGCTCCCAGCATGGATTGGTCAACCTATCTTGATGGGTTAGGCGTGGAGGCAGACAGTATTATCTTAACAGAGCCAGCCTTCATGGAAGAATGTCAGCGAATTTTTGCTTCTGGAAAGTGGGATGATATACAGGCGTATTTAAAATGGCAGGCGTTACAGGGAGCAGCACCGTTTCTCCATCATGCAGTTGTGAAAGAGTCTTTTGATTTTAACAGCAACTACCTGAATGGTGTTGATCAGATACGTCCACGGTGGAAAAGGGTACTGAGTGCGACGGATAATTATCTAGGTGAGGCTATAGGCCAACTCTATGTGGATAGAACATTTCCTCCGGAAGCAAAAGCGAAGGCAATGGAAATGGTGGAGAATATAAAGCTGGCTATGGCAGACCGCATCAAGCAGTTGTCGTGGATGTCGGACTCAACCAAACAAATGGCGCTGAAGAAGTTGAGTACCTTCACCGTAAAAATAGGATATCCTGACGAGTGGAAAAGTTATGCAGGATTACAAATTGAAAAATCCCCTGAGCGGGCATCGTACTATCAGAATGCGGTCAATGCATCCAGATTTCAGGTTCGCCAAATGATCAATAAGTTGGGCAAGCCCGTGGATAAGAAGGAATGGCAAATGACACCGCAAACCGTTAATGCCTATTATAATCCGTTGTTTAATGAAATTGTTTTTCCTGCAGGCATTTTGCAGCCACCTTTTTATAACTATAAGGCCGATGAAGCCATAAACTATGGTGGTATCGGTGCTGTCATCGGTCATGAGATATCGCACGGATTTGACGATCAGGGCAGCCAGTTTGATGCAGAGGGGAATCTTAAGAACTGGTGGGGAGAGGAAGATTTAAAACGATTTAAGGAAAAGGGCAAAGCATTGGCAGAACAGTTTAATCAATACGAGGCTCTTCCAGGATTGAATTTGCAGGGTGAGTTTACATTAGGAGAGAACATTGGAGATTTGGGCGGGTTGACTATTGCTTATGAGGGACTTCAGCGGTATTTACGGGAGAATGAAAATCCGGGATTAATCGATGGCTATACACCGGAGCAGCGATTTTTTATTTCGTGGGCAACGGTGTGGAGATCGAAATGCCGGGATGAATATTTACGAACAACCATCAATACAGACCCTCATGCGCCAGATTATTATCGCGCCAATGTGCCGCTAACCAATATGGATCAATTTTATGAAGCCTTTAATCTGCAATCAGGCGACAAATTGTATAGAGAACCTGAGGATAGAATAAAAATATGGTGAGGATTGGGTTTGTATTAATGAAACCCTTTAGTATAATTGCTGCTCGAAATACCAAACTATGGGAAGAGGAGATAAAAAAACAAAGAAAGGTAAGATTTGGAAGGGTTCATTTGGAAATTCCAGAAAGCGCAAGACGAGCAAAGTAGCCACCTCAGCGAAAGGCAATGCAGACGCTGTTGGCGAGACAAAGCCAAAGGCAAAGAAAGCTCCAAAGAAGAAAGCAAAAACAGCGTAAACAACCTAATGAAATTAAATTATAACATAGCGTGGTGGTGGCATTTTCCGAACTTCGGGGAAAGGCTCCTATGCTATAGTTAACAATATATTTGTAAACCCATATAGAAGCCCGCCCCGATAAATCGGGGCGGGCTTTTTGTTTTACTATCGTTTAAAAAATGAATTTTAGAATTTATACACACTATAAAAAATTGCTGGCCGACACCCTTACACCGGTCAACATTTATTTGAAACTGCGTGATGTATATGCCGGAAGTTTTTTATTGGAGAGTTCGGACTACCACGGGCAGGAGAACAGTTTGTCGTTGATTTGTTGTAAGCCCCTGGCATCCTTTCAGGTAGCTGATGGCAATCTGATCATCAGATATCCTGATGGAAGTAAGAAAGAGGAACGAATATCAGATAGGACAGAGGTGCTTCAGAAATTGGATGATTTTAGAAATTCATTTCAACAAGAGCCCGTAGATTCCAAATATATTTCAGCAGGACTTTTTGGATACATGTCTTATGATGCAGTGCGTTACTTTGATGAAGTAGACATTGCAAGTAAAGAAAAATTAATTCCTGACGTGCTATACAAGGTGTTCCGCTACGTGATTGTAATCGACCATTTTTCCAACGAACTGGTACTTTTTGAAAATACAATTACTAAAGATGAAAAGCCTACATTAGATGTGCTTGAAAAACAAATTTTCAGTAATCGGTTTTCTACTTTTAAATTTACTTCTTCCTCTCATCAAACTTCGAATCTTACGGATGAGGAATACCTGAAACTTGTATCGTTAGGAATTGATCACTGTAAACGGGGAGATGTATTTCAAATTGTTTTTTCAAGGCGTTTTACTTCCAGCTTTCTTGGAGATGAATTTAATGTGTATAGAGCCCTTCGTTCCATCAACCCGTCTCCCTATTTGTTTTATTTTGATTTTGGAAGTTTTAAAATTTTTGGAAGCTCCCCAGAGGCACAGATACAAATAAAAGGATTGAAGGCAATCATTTACCCTATTGCTGGTACTTTCAGGCGAACCGGTGATGACCAGGAAGATGCAAAGCTTGCATCTCAACTGGCCGAGGATGCAAAAGAAAATGCCGAACACGTGATGTTGGTTGATCTTGCCCGCAACGATTTAAGTCGCGATGCTGTTGCGGTAAAGGTGGAAGTATTTAAAGAAGTTCAATATTACAGTCACGTGATTCATTTGGTTTCAAGGGTAAGTGGTCAGTTAGAAAATGCATCACCTTTAAATGTAGTGGCACATACTTTTCCGGCTGGTACATTGTCCGGGGCACCAAAACACAAAGCAATATCACTTATTGAACAGTATGAAAATGTAAACCGGAGTTTTTATGGTGGGGCAATAGGGTTTATGGGGTTCAACGGAGATTTCAATCATGCTATTATGATTAGAACGTTCCTGAGTAAGTCAAATCGATTGATAACGCAAGCGGGTGCAGGTATAGTGGCACGATCTGTTCCCGAAAGTGAATTAAAGGAAGTTAACAACAAGCTGGAAGCATTGCGGAAGGCGCTAACGATGGCGGAGCAACTATGAAAATTTTAGTACTGGACAATTACGATTCATTCACCTACAACCTGGTTTATCAGTTGCGGGAGTTGGGTTATTCACCGGACGTACACCGCAACGATAAAATTGACATTGATGAGGTTGGGCAATACGACAAGATTTTATTGTCTCCAGGTCCGGGTATTCCTGATGAAGCGGGTATTACCAAAGAGGTGATTCGGGTATATGGCCCTGACAAGAGTATTTTGGGTGTGTGCCTTGGTCATCAGGCTATTGCTGAAGTTTACACGGCGTCACTTTATAACTTGGAGGATGTACTTCATGGTGTAACCAGCAAAGTTTTGATTGACGACCAGCATGAATATTTATTTAAAAATATTCCTTCGAAGTTTAACGTATGTCATTATCACTCATGGGCTGTGTCGCCAGCCAGTATTAATGGCACGCTGAAAGTAACGGCAACCAATGATCAGGGATTGATCATGGCTATTGCTCACACGATGTATGATGTACGTGGTGTTCAATTTCATCCCGAAGCTATATTAACAGAAAACGGAAAGCAGATAATGGCTAATTGGATACATAATGGAAAGTAAGCTGATGAATACCCTAAGGTCTCTTATTAAATGAAGGAGATATTACATACGTTGATCAATCATCAATCGCTGGACAAGGATACGGCCAGGCGTGTACTCATTGATTTGGCATCAGGAAAATATAACACTAGTCAGGTGAGCGCTTTCATGACTGTGTATATGATGCGGGCCATAACCATTGAGGAACTGGAAGGATTCCGAGAGGCGATGTTAACGTTGTGTATTCCCGTGGAAACCAGTTTGCCTGTTATGGATTTATGTGGTACAGGGGGAGATGAAAAAAATACGTTTAACATTTCCACCTTGTCCTCATTTGTGGTAGCGGCTGCGGGACAGCCTGTGGCCAAGCATGGAAATTATGGAGTTTCCTCTGTAAGTGGCTCTTCCAATGTGATGGAATTTTTTGGATATCCATTTTCTAATGACCTGGAGAAACTTAAAACATCCCTGAACCAGGCTAACATCTGCTTTTTGCATGCCCCGTTGTTTCATCCTGCCATGAAAAATGTAGCTCCCATACGAAGAGAATTAGGAGTCAGGACATTTTTTAATATGCTTGGGCCCATGGTAAATCCAGCACTCCCTCCAAAGCAGTTGGTTGGAGTTTTTAGCCTGGAGTTGGCAAGGCAATATGGGTATCTCTATCAAAGAACAAAAAAGGATTTTATTGTTCTCCATGACCTTCAAGGCTATGATGAAATATCGCTAACCGGCCCGTTCAAGTTATTTTCCAATGACGGTGAGGATCAATTGGAACCGGGAGATCTTGGCTTGCCTGTGGTAGCTGCTGATGAAATAAGCGGTGGTGAAACGGTTGAAGAAGCGGCAAGCCTATTCATGAATATCCTGAGCGGACAAGGAACTGTATCGCAAATGAATGTGGTCATTGCTAATGCCGGTATGGCCTTATTTTGTTGTGACAGAGATGCAGGTTTGGCGGAAGCTATTGATCGGGCAAAAAACGCACTTCATTCCGGTGCGGCACTTCAAACTTTTAAAAATTTATTACAAGGCGTATGAACACGTTAGAAAATATAGTAGCTCAAAAGCGAAAGGAAATAGCCGAACGCAAAAGTTTGTATCCCCTAAAATTGCTGGAACAAAGTATTTACTTTGCGACACCGACAATTTCTCTGAAGCATTATCTAAAGCGCTCAGACAAATCGGGGATTATAGCAGAAATAAAACGCAAGTCTCCATCCAAGGGAGATATAAATCCTTTTGTATCCGTAGAGCGAACCTCGATCGGGTATATGCAGGCGGGAGCTTCCGCTTTGTCGGTACTCACAGATAACGAATTTTTTGGAGGAAGTAATGAGGATTTGGTGGTTGCCCGAAAGTATAATTTCTGTCCTATTCTAAGAAAAGAATTTATTGTTGATGAATATCAACTGATTGAATCAAAATCCATTGGCGCAGATGCTGTATTACTCATCGCTGCCGTGTTAAGCCCTCAGGATGTAAAAAGGTTTTGTGAACTGGCACATCAGCTTCAGTTGGAGGTGTTGTTGGAGGTACATGATCGAGATGAGTTAGAGAAAAATCCCGATGTGCAAGTAGATATTGTTGGCGTCAACAACCGAAACTTAAAAACCTTTGAAGTAGATATTCATACCAGTATTGAATTACTAAAGCATATTCCTGACGGAATCGTAAAAATTTCAGAAAGCGGAATAGATTCTCCGGCAACGGCAGCCAGGTTGAGGGCAGCCGGGTTTGATGGTTTTTTGATCGGAGAAACGTTTATGCGGGCGAGCCGCCCGGAAGTAGCAGCAAGGGAATTTATTCGGGAACTAAACATGTTGGAAAACAAAAGAAAGACTCATGCGATCTCTTAAGCTGAAAGTATGCGGGATGGTGCATGAACATAATATTCTTGAAGTGGGTAGCTTAAACCTGGACTTCATGGGTTTTATTTTTTATAAAGAATCACTCAGGTATGTAGGAGAAGATTTTCAAATGCCGTCCCGGTTGGGCGGAAACATTAAGAAGGTAGGTGTGTTTGTTAATGGATCACTTTCGGAAGTACTTAACAAGGTAAGAAGGCATAATCTTGATTTTGTGCAGTTGCACGGGAACGAATCTGTTGATTTTTGTCGTAAGCTGAAGGAAGAAAGAGTAGGGATAATTAAAGCATTTTTTGTAGATAATCAATTTGATTTCAAACAGGTATTTCCTTTCGAGGATGCTGTGGATTATTTTCTGTTTGATACCAAAGGAAAATTGCCTGGGGGAAATGGCGTATCCTTTGATTGGGCGTTATTGAATCAATACAAAGGCAAAGTGCTATTTTTTCTAAGTGGTGGAATTAATCTTACCAATGCAAGCGGAGCGCTGAACTTAAATCATCCGATGCTTTATGCTCTTGATGTGAACAGCGGTGTGGAAATAAATCCAGGAATGAAGGATAAGAAGAAGGTTGAAGACGTGTTTATCAAAATAAGTGGTATATGAAATTCAATGTAGATGAAAGAGGTTACTATGGCCAATATGGTGGAGCCTTTATTCCAGAAATGTTGTATCCCAATGTGGAGGAACTTCGAGTAAACTATTTAGATATTATTCAACGTGAATCATTTCAAAAAGAAAATGACCACTTACTAAAGACGTTTGTCGGGCGTCCTACGCCTTTGTACCCTGCATCGAGGCTTTCAAAAAAATACAAAGCAACCATTTACCTTAAGCGGGAAGATCTCTGTCATACCGGTGCCCATAAAGTGAATAACACCGTAGGACAAATTATCCTGGCCAGGCATTTAGGAAAAACGAAGATCATTGCAGAAACAGGGGCCGGGCAACATGGTGTGGCTACGGCCACTGTTTGTGCACTTATGGGAATGGAGTGCATCGTTTACATGGGTAAACATGACATGGAGCGGCAGAAACCCAATGTGGAACGCATGAGAATATTGGGTGCAAAAGTAATTCCATCACTGAGCGGAAGTATGACATTGAAAGACGCTACCAACGAGGCCATGCGTCATTGGATTAACCATCCGGAAGACACGCATTATATTATTGGCTCCGTTGTAGGTCCGCATCCCTATCCGGATATGGTGGCCAGGTTTCAATCCGTAATCAGTGCTGAAATAAAAAACCAATTGATAGCCGATCAGGGAAATCCACTTCCTGATTATGTGATCGCTTGTGTGGGAGGAGGCAGTAATGCGGCTGGTGCCTTTTACCATTTTATTGATGAAACCCATGTTAACCTGATTGGGGTAGAAGCAGCAGGAAAGGGTATTTCTTCCGGTGAATCCGCAGCTACGACCGCTCTTGGCAAACCGGGTGTGCTGCATGGATCTAAAACCTTATTGATGCAAACGGCTGATGGCCAGGTGATCGAACCCTATTCGATTTCTGCAGGGTTAGATTATCCCGGCATAGGGCCCATGCATGCACATTTATTTGAAACAGGCAGGGTTAAGTTTGTAAGTGCCACTGATGAGGAAGCGATGCTGGCAGGTATTGCGTTGAGTCGGCTTGAAGGAATTATTCCTGCTATTGAGTCCGCTCATGCATTGGCTGTGTTGGATCGTATGGAATTTGAAAAGGATGACGTGGTGGTGATAAACTTAAGTGGGCGAGGCGATAAAGATTTGGAGACGTATATTAAGTGGGGGAGGTATTGATTTTATTGTTATGGTTTAAGGTTTTCAGGTTTCCTGCCTACGCAATAGCTTCGGCAGGCGTTTTTTGTTGCACAGAGGGCACTAAGGAGGCACGGAGTTGCACAAAGGATTTTGTTGTTGCATGAAACGCTCTGTGGTCCTTTGAGATTACTTTGTGATTCTTAGCTTGTGCCATGAAGTTCTTTTAAAGATGATGAGAAAATGGTTCATCGAC
>CAYTBO010000028.1:0-37026 GCA_964436055.1 uncultured Ohtaekwangia sp. | reverse complement strand
GAAGATATTGATGAGATGGAGGAGCTCGGGATTTATGAAGTGATCGAAGAAGATCTGGCATTGTGCGAATTTGTGGATGTATCCAAACACAACGTTCAGCAAATAGTGAGACAAGGAATAGAGTTATTACAGAGTAGCTAGTTTAACTTATGAAGTTTATCCGCAAGCAATTCGACCAACTGAAACCACACTTTGAAAAGGGAGGGAAGTGGGAGAAATTCTATTATGCCTATGAGGCTTTTGACACTTTTGTTTTTTCACCCAATACCGTAAACGAAGTAAAGGGATCTCACATTCGCGATGCTATTGATTTGAAACGATTGATGATGACCGTTATCATCGCCATGGTTCCGTGCTTGTTATTTGGAATTTGGAACGTTGGTCATCAACATTTCATAGCCATCGGTGATGCTTCAGCCACTTTGGGGGATAAGGTATGGGTAGGCGTTTTGCAAGTCATTCCTATTGTGGTGGTATCCTATGCAGTAGGTTTGGGTGTCGAATTTATTTTTGCAACCATAAGAAGACATCCGGTAAACGAAGGGTACCTGGTTACCGGTATGCTTATTCCTTTGGTAATGCCTCCCGATATACCACTTTGGCAAGTAGCGTTGGCTACCATCTTTGCAGTTATTATTGGCAAAGAGGCATTTGGAGGAACAGGAATGAATGTGTTGAATGTGGCGCTTACAGCCAGGGCATTTCTCTACTTTGCCTACCCTACTGATATCTCCGGAGATGTATGGACTTATTTGGGAGATGCTACACCCGTAGCGGGATTTTCGGGAGCAACACCATTATCAATAGGAGCTACTTCGCTTGCTACAGGTGAAAACGTGGTCAACTCGTTGAATCAATTTGGAGCGGGATGGGCAGATGGCATTTTTAGTTTCACCAACTTATTTATAGGAGCTATGCCGGGCAGTATTGGAGAGACTTCAACTTTGATGTGCCTTATTGGGGCGTTCATTCTCATCGTAACCGGCGTGGGTAGCTGGAAGGTTATTCTTAGCGTATTCGTTGGAACGTATGCCGCAGGACTGGCGTTGAACCTGATTGGAGCCAATGAATTTATGCTTATGCCGGCTGAATATCATCTGGTCATTGGCGGGCTGGCTTTCGGTGCGGTGTTTATGGCCACAGATCCTGTAACGGCCACACAAACAGAAAGCGGAAAGTGGATTTATGGATTTATGATAGGGGTACTTACGATCATAATCAGGGTATTCAATCCGGCGTACCCGGAAGGGGTGATGCTGGCAATCCTGTTAATGAACGTTTTTGCTCCGCTGATTGATTATTACGTAGTAAAGGCAAACAAAAAAAGAAGATTACAACGTGCGACAGTCTAATACCTACATTATTATTTTCACCCTGATCACAACCGTGTTTGTGGGTGGAACGTTGGCCGTAACCTCTATTCTTTTAGGTCCACGGCAAGCCATGTCAATTGAATATGATACAAAATCCCAAATCCTTAAGGCCGTCATGCAAATATCGGATAAGGATGACGTATTGGCCATTTACGATGCAAGGATTAGAAGCCTAGTTGTCAATTATAATGGAGAAGAAGTAAAGACCGATAGCAAAGGTCAGCCTATAGTGGCTGAGAAAGTGGATGTAGCTAAAAACTACAAATTGAAACATGAGGATAGGTTATTCCCTGTTTTCAAATATTTGAATCAGTCAAACCCCGATCAGATTGAAGCCTACATATTACCCGTTTATGGTAATGGACTATGGGATAGAATATGGGGTTTTATTGCCCTCAATGATCAACTTTATGCACTAAGGGGAATTTCATTTGGTCATAAAGCGGAAACACCGGGGTTAGGTGCAAGAATTTCGGATGATCCCGTTATTAGCGAACGCTATGAAGGCAAAAAAATTTATGATAACAAGGGAAAATTGGTTTCAGTGTCCATGGTAAAGGGCGAGAAGGGTGATCCACTTGATGATCATCATGTGGATGGCATGTCGGGTGCAACCATGACCGCCAATGGAGTGAATAAAATGTTGATGGAATATCTGACTTGTTATGAGTCATATTTTAAAAAGGTGAAATCTCAACGTGTTGCGGGTATCTAAATTAATCTTAGTATGAGTACAGAAGTAGCAGAAGTAAAAAAAGCAGAAAAAAAATCGGAAGAGCTTTTTTCGAAACGGCGGAAGAAGCTGATTAGTGATCCTCTCAACGAAGATAATCCCATCACTATTCAGGTATTGGGTATTTGCTCTGCCTTGGCGATTACCATCAAGATGGAACCAACCATAATTATGAGCCTCGCCGTAATTTTTACTTTGGTATTTTCCAATTTGCTTATCTCCGTGATAAGAAATTATGTGCCTAACCGTATCCGTATAATCGTTCAGTTAGCCGTTGTTGCCTTGTTTGTAACGTTAGTAAGTGAGTTTTTGAAAGCTTATAATTACCCCATGTATAAAGTGCTGGGTGCATTTGTTGGACTAATTATTACCAATTGTATTGTAATGGGGCGTCTTGAAGCTTTTGCTATGGGAAACAAACCCTATGATTCGATATTAGATGGTTTGGGAAGCGGTCTTGGTTACTCGTGGATCATCCTGGCGGTAGCTTTCTTCAGAGAATTCTTTGGTTCAGGCTCCGTCCTCAACTTTAAAGTATTTGAAACTTTGGGTATTCCTTATGTGAACAACGGCCTTATGGTTGACTCCATCGGAGCATTTATGATTCTTGCTATTATCATTTGGATACAGCGCACAAAAACCGGTTACGTAGAACAATAGTAAACGACATTATTTATGGAATTAGTTAATCTCGGCATAAAATCCATTTTCATAGACAACATGATCTTTGCTTACTTCCTGGGTATGTGCTCATACCTGGCTGTGTCAAAGAAAGTGTCTACTGCAATAGGTCTTGGCTCTGCAGTTGTCTTTGTGTTGACTATCATTGTACCCGCCAACTGGCTGGTCCAGCAATATATACTTAGAGAGGGTGCTTTGGCCTGGATCAGTCCTCAGTTTGAGGGGATGAACTTGGAATTTTTACAGTTCATCATGTTTATAGCCATCATTGCGGCAATGGTACAGTTGGTTGAAATGATCGTGGAGAAAGTTTCACCTGCATTGTATGGAACGTTGGGAATATTTCTTCCGCTCATTGCTGTAAACTGTGCGATATTGGGTAGTGCACTTTTTATGGTGCAGCGTGATTATACATTGGCGGAGGCAGCTGTGTTTGGCACATCATCGGGTATTGGCTGGATGCTGGCAATTGTAGCCTTGGCTGCGATCCGTGAAAAGTTGAAATATTCAAATGTACCCAGTGGGCTGCGTGGGCTGGGTCTCACGATGATTATTACTGGCCTGATGGGTATTGCTTTTAAGTCTTTTATCGGAATAGCACTGTAAGAAAATCCCAATGAATGAATTTAAAGGCTCCTGATGAATCGGGAGCCTTTTTTTATACTAAACACCTAAACCTATGCGTGAAGCGTTGAGAAAATTTATCCGCTACTTTTTTAGTGGCACGTTATTCATCGTACCCTTGGTAGCAACTGCTTATGTAATCTTTTTAAGCTTCAGTTGGCTCGATAGTTTACTCCATCTGCCCATTCCGGGGATTGGCTTCTTCATCATTATCATGGCCATTAGTTTGTTTGGGTACCTGACTTCAACCTATGCCTTCCAGACTTTTGTAGACATTTTCGATCAGGGCATGAACCGGATTCCTTTTGTAAAATTGCTCTATTCTTCACTAAAGGATTTACTGGCAGCTTTTGTTGGAGATAAAAAGAAATTCGATAAACCGGTGTTGGTTACTGTCAATAAAGAAAATAGAGTACATCAAATTGGATTTGTAACACAAAAGGATCTTAGTGATTTGGGACTGAATGATTTGGTTGCTGTTTATTTTCCTCATTCGTATGCTTTTTCCGGCAATCATTTTTTAGTGCCAAGGGATAGTATTGTGCCACTACAGATTTCCGGACCGGCGGCTATGAAGTTTATTGTATCCGGTGGTGTATCTGGTTTTAATGGATCCTAAACGCATTTCACAATTTTTAAAAAGGTGTATCCGAAATCTTTTTCTTTTTTAGTATAACTCTTGCTTTGTGCATCACGCACTTGATTCACTATTTTCTTGCCCATCAGGATGGCATTAAAACTTAAGATGGGGTCGAAATTACCTTTTTTGCCCTGAATTGAAGTTTTTTGATGAATTTTTAGTTCGTCATTAAACTTTATGCAAACGGGTGCATCTAACCACCAAAATAACGAGTTTACTTAAAACAATACAGCTATGAAAAAGGTAATGGTATTCGTGACAAGTGTATTATTAGGTTTTGCTGCATCTTCATTTGCTCAGGACCGCTCAGCAGAGGCTGCAAATAATGTGCAAAGGGTAAGATCGGTTGATCGTACGCAACAAGCCCGCGTGCAACAGGCCAGAGCAAAACAGGTACGCATGGATCAGGCAGATCTTACACAACAAAGAATGGAGCAAGCCAGGATAAAGCAGGCACGCATAGAAAATGCCAGACAAAAGCAACAACGCATTAAACAGGCAAGGGTTAAGGAAGCCCGGCTTAACGCGGCAGGAGATGATCAGCAATTTAACAGACGCAGACATCACAAGGCCGAAATGCAGGCAAAAAGGAAACGCCTTGCTAATCAGTCGGCCAACAGCGACCCGGCAGACAACTAACTATAAATGCAGGATAAAGGTTAGCTATGCTAACCTTTATTATTATCTTCCTTGTAAGAATAATCTACATTGTAGATTATAGTCGGATTGCAGAACACAAGAAGCTAACTAATTGTACCACTCCCAATTAACTCATTGCCTTTATACCATGCGGCAAATTGTCCGGGAGCCACACCACGTTGTGGATTATCAAAGATAATATAAAGCCCATCTTCTCTGTTAATCAGTTCTGCTTGCTCCAGGGGTTGACGGTAACGGATTCTTACCAAGTACTTTTGGGAAACTCCGATTGGGAGCGACAGGTCTTCTCTTACCCAATGAACATCTTTTTTATGAACCAGTAGACCACGTCTATACAACCCGGGATGATCTTCACCTTGCCCGGTATAAATAACATTGCTAGTTGTGTCTGTTCCGATAACAAAGAGCGGTTTTGGAAATCCACCAAGGTTTAGTCCTTTCCGTTGTCCAATAGTATAGTAGTGTGCGCCATTATGTTCTCCTACTACCATACCCGCTTCAGGATGGAATTGATAAGGTTGTGAAAGTTTAGTATACTCTTCTTTGCTCCATCCGTTTTTAAAAATGGAAGAATCGCCAGGGACTTCTATTACTTTTCCTTTCCTGGGTTTTAATTTTTGTTTTAGAAAATCAGGAAGGTGAACTTTGCCAATAAAGCAAAGGCCTTGAGAGTCTTTCTTTTCAGCCGTAACTAAACCAATTTTTTTGGCGGTAGCCCTTACTTCCGGCTTTGTCAATTCCCCAATAGGAAATAGGGCTTTTGAAAGCTGCGCTTGAGTAAGTTGGCATAGAAAATAGCTTTGATCTTTATTACTGTCTTTTCCGGTTAGCAACTGATAGGTGATTTCACCGCCCTTTTCAATAATGCCCTTGCGACAATAATGCCCGGTTGCAACAAAATCTGCTCCCAATTTCATGGCGGCATTTAAAAAAATATCAAATTTAATTTCCCTGTTGCAGAGCACATCAGGGTTTGGGGTGCGACCCAACTGGTACTCGCTGAACATGTAGTCAACAATCCGTTCTTTGTATTCTTTGCTGAGGTCAATGGTTTGAAAAGGAATATCCAAGTGCTGTGCCACGATCATGGCATCATTACTGTCATCCAGCCATGGACATTCATTGCTGATGGTTACCGAGTCGTTATGCCAGTTTTTCATAAAAAGGGCGATCACCTCGTAGCCTTGCTCTTTGAGCAGATAGGCTGCTACACTGGAGTCTACTCCCCCTGACAATCCAACTACAACCCTTTTTTGTTTCATTTTTGATGCTTCCGCCATACCGGCTTCGATGTGCAAAACTACTCTATTGAATGTTAATTTTCATTCAAAAGTTCATCGATGGTCTTATTAAAACTTTCTATAAATTGATCATAGTAGATTCCTGTTCCAGGTCCGGTAAATCCAGTGTGTATGCGCTTTACCGCACCGTCTTTACCAATAAAGATTGTGGTAGGAAAAGAGATGACATGATTGAGCATGGGTAAAGTTTCTGCGGCTTGCTTTTTATCTTTGTTACCGGCAATTACAAAATCATAGGGCACGTTCAATTTTTCTATCATCTTCTTCACCCGGCCGCTGGCATATGCGAAGTCATCCTTAGCCTCGTAGGCAAGCCCAAGTATTTCCACACCACGGTCACGGTTTTCCATGTACCATTGGCTTAGGAATTTGGTTTCGTCCATGCAATTGGGGCACCAGGTGCCAACTATTTGCATCACGACCACTTTGTTTTTAAAGCGCCCGTCATCAGGGCTTACCAGGTTTCCACTGAGGTCCGGAAAACTGAAGTCGAGCCGATCATAACCTGCTTTCAAATAAGTAAGAGTCTCGGCATCAGCCAGGCTTGCATTGTCGTCCCGAATTCCAGTCCATGATTCATGCCACTCGTTTCCCGACCAGAAGTCACCAGCCAATGTTCCATCGGCGTTCTTGCTGGCCTTGAACACAAATGCGTGATTTCCATCAAAGGTGCTGAGGTTAAGTTGCCCATCAACTACATTCCCTTGCAGGTATCGATAGTCACCTGTTGGGTTTAGGAAAGTGCCGGTGAGCTTATTCCCCTGTTGACTAAAGATGCCGACGGAATGGACTGTATCAAATTCGTGGATGAATTGAACTGTGTATTTTCCCTCAAAGTTTTCTTCTGCCTGATCCTGGGATTCTACAAATCTGAATTCATTTCCGTAAACAGCGATAAATGGAAGCAGAAAATCTTTTTCGTAATTCTTTACATAATACCCTAACATAGTTTTCCCGTTGATTTTGGCATGAATCTCTGTATCAAAAATGTGCATGTACATTATGATGGAATCTTTGTCTAAAATAATTTCATCAAGAACAATTTCTTCGTCTGCATTCTTGAGGATGACCTCGTATTGATCCGCATTCTTTCTGATTTCAAAGTTCATGGGCAGTTCTTGCCCTTGCAAAAGGATTACACCACGCCATGGCCCAACCAGTTCTCTTTTTGATTCACATGAAAAAAGAATGACAAGTAAGGTAAGAAGCAGAATTAACCTCATATTTTGGTTGTTTATTTTGGTATAAAGAATACAACCATGCAAAATAAGGAAATGTTCACTGGGTTAAAGGTCGTAGAGCTTGCTTCTGTGCTTGCCGGCCCGGGGGTGGGCCAGTTTTTCGCAGAACTGGGTGCTGAGGTAATTAAGGTTGAAAACCTGAAAACTGGTGGCGATGTAACAAGAACATGGCGTGGAAAACATGAAGATACCCTTACTAACTCAGCTTATTTCACTTCTGTTAATTGGGGCAAAAAATCATTGGCGGTGGATTTATCTAGGCCTGAAGGAAAGGCTATCGTTCAGCAACTGAGCGGTATGGCCGATATTGTGATTGCCAGTTACAAACCGGGCGATGCGGAAAAACTCAGTGTTGATTACGAAACTCTAAAAAGAAACAACAAGGGACTTATCTATGGTCAAATTACTGGCTATGGTTCCGAAAACGATCGCGTTGGTTATGACGCTGTGATCCAGGCTGAGTCAGGTTTTATGGATTTGAATGGCGAAATAAATGGACCACCGTTAAAAATGCCTGTGGCCTTAATAGATGTTCTTGCAGCTCATCAGTTAAAAGAAGGAATATTGTTGGCCATGTTGAAAAAGCAAAAGACGGGAAAAGGTGAGAAGGTTGAGGTTTCACTTATTCAAACGGCAATCTCATCATTGGCCAATCAGGCAGCCAACTATTTAGTGGCAAAGCGTTTGCCAAAAAGGCAAGGATCGGCACATCCTAATATTGCTCCTTATGGAGAAAATTTTATTACCAAAGATCAAAAGCGTGTTTTGCTTGCCATTGGAAATGATCGCCAGTTTCAGGACTTGTGCAGGAACATTGGTTTGACATCCGTTGCAACAGATAACAACTTTAACACCAATACGGCCAGGGTTAAGAATAGAGAAATTCTTAATGGATTGCTTCAAGAGGAAATTTCAAAGGTAAATTCTAAGGATTTTCTTCGGCTTTGTAATGCGTATAAAATTCCTGCCGGGATAATTCAAAACCTGGAAGAAGTCTTTAAAATGGATGAGGCGAAACCAGTAATGTTGGAAAAAGATGGAATTTTGGGCGTCCGAAATCTGATAAGTTATCATTCAGGAAAACTCGATGAAATGTACCACATTCTACCACCGCCTGCCTTTGGAGAGCATACAAATCTGATTTTAGTCCAAAATCTTGGGTATTCACCTCAGAAAATGGACTTATTACGTCAAAACGCGGTCATCAACTAAGCTATTAAATTCCGGTTAAGCAGGCACGTTAAGCGGTTGTACCTACTTTTTATGGTCCTTTATGGGCAAAATAACAATAAAAGTGTCATAAAGTGGGTCAAAGTGGTTGAAAATGTTAATTTTCTATTTATGTTTGCTTAGGAGAAACCCTTAACCAGGAAGGTCCTGGCAAAAGGGTGAAAGAAGAGACAACCACTACAAGTCATGACTTTCTTCACCAGTGAGTATGAAAGTAAGCTCGATTCCAAAGGAAGGCTGGTACTGCCATCCCGGATCAAAAGCCAGTTGCCCGATGGTTCGGGCAATGAGTTGGTGATCCGCAGGGGATTCGAACCTTGCCTGATTCTCTATCCCATGGTGGAGTTCAAAAAAGTCTTCTCAAAAATTTCCGGCCTCAGTGAATTCAACGAAGAGTACAGGAAGTTGCAGCGCAACTTTTTTTCCGGTACGGCTACGGTCGAGCTCGATGGCAATGGCCGGTTTCTGATTCCAAAAAATATGCTTGCCTATTCGCAAATCGACAAAGAAGCAATTCTGGTGGGTATGGGAAACAAAGTAGAAATATGGAATCCATCGCAGTATGAGAAGCATATGATCAGTGACCAAAGTGAGTTGTCTAAGCTAGCGCAAAAATACCTTGATGAATGACGGCATGACATCGAGCTATCACAAGCCGGTTATGCTTCATGAATGTATTGCTGCGTTAAATATCGAACCCGAAGGCGTCTATGTGGATGTAACCTTCGGTGGAGGTGGACATAGTTTGGCTATTCTGGAAAAAATCAAAGGAGGAAAATTAATTGCCTTTGATCAGGATGAAGATGCTAAACACGAAGCGAATAAGATCGCACATCGTTCTTTTACATTTTGTCAAGCCAATTTCAGGTATCTGAAGCGGTATCTGAAACTTAAACAAATCACGCAGGTGAATGGAATCCTGGCCGATCTGGGAATTTCCTCTCATCAGATTGATGCAGGGGAACGTGGATTTTCAACCCGGTTTGATGGCCCGCTGGATATGAGAATGGATGTGAAAGGCTCGCTTACAGCAGCTCGCATACTAAATGAATATCCGGAAGAGCAACTTCATAAAATTTTGGGCATGTATGGTGAAGTGAAAAATGCCAGGACGCTGGCAAAAGCTATCGTTCAGGCCAGGGCTAAAACCAAATATGCTAATAGTATGGAGTTGGTTGAATTACTTAAACCCCTGGCGCCTCGTGGCAAAGACTTCAAATACAGCGCTCAGGTGTTTCAGGC
This sequence comes from uncultured Ohtaekwangia sp., assembly GCA_964436055.1. GTDB lineage: Bacteria > Bacteroidota > Bacteroidia > Cytophagales > Cyclobacteriaceae > ELB16-189. Next base: position 27,301 of record CAYTBO010000028.1, on the reverse strand, counting down.
CTTACGGATAGAGGTGAATAAAGAGATGGAGGCACTTGAGGAGTTTCTGATGCAGTGCGGGAAAGTGATGGTATCAGGAGGAAGGTTGGTGGTGATGTCATACCATTCGCTGGAGGATCGAATGGTAAAAAACTATATCAACACCGGAAAGATGTTTGGTGACCTGGAGAAAGATTTTTATGGAAATCCGATTCGTCCATTTATTGCCGTGAATCGAAAGCCAATTACCGCCAGTGAAGAAGAGCTTGAACAAAATAAAAGGGCACGGAGTGCAAAATTGAGAATAGCAGAGAAAACGTAGAACATGAGTGAAAATAAATTTAGAATAGGAAAATACGACAAGAATCAATCCGGGGGAGGAAGCAGCATTTTTGCAACCCTCGAGCGCAAGATTCGACTGGAAACTTATTTTGAAGAAGGGTTTCCTGTAAAGTATTTACCTAAAATTTTGTTTGTGCTTTTGCTGAGCCTCATCTATATCAGCAACACCCATTACTCCGAAAAGACAACCCGGAAGATAAATCAAATGCAAACCGAGGTAGAAGATATTCGGGCAGACTATACTACGCTGAAAGCGGACCTGATGTTTGCCAGCAAGCAGTCGGAGGTGGCTCGGAAAGTTAAAGTGATGGGATTAAAAGAAAGTTTAAACCCACCGTATAAAATTCTTGTGAAGAAAGGTGAATATTAAAAGATCCATATTAATCAGAGTACGCGTAGCATTTTTGTTTGTGTTATGTTTCGCAATCGCAGTGATCGCAAAAGTATCGCACATCCAGTTTGTAGAAGGTGAAGCGTGGACTAAAATTAGTGAGCAAATCACTTTTGACTACAAGAAAGTAAAGGCTACGCGAGGTAACATCTATTCGGACAACGGTAGTTTACTGGCTACTGACCTGCCTTTTTATAAAGTAGCCATTGATCCCCGGTTGGCAAAAGATAAAATCTTTAATGCAGGCATTGACTCATTATCCATTTTGTTATCCAAATATTTTAAAGATAGATCTGCCATTGATTATAAGAGAATTATTCAAGACGCCAGGGCGGCCAACAGACAATACCTGGTGCTAAACAGGAAGCAAATCAATTATCAAACAAAGAAAGTGATGTCATCGTGGCCGATATTCCAGGACGGAAGATATGGCGGTGGTGTAATTTTCGAAAAAATTGATGTTCGTTACCGACCCTTTTCAAACCTCAGCCGCAGAACAGTTGGTTTTGTAAATGAGAATGGAAATGGAGCCGGCCTCGAGTATAGTTTTAACGATGCATTGGGTGGTCAGGATGGAGAAGCCTTATTTCAGAAAATAGCAGGCGGAACCTGGAAGCCTGTGTTTGATGCCAATAATGTGAAATCCAAAGATGGAATGGACATTCAAACTACATTAGACATCAATCTTCAGGATGTAGCAGAAACATCTTTACATAAAGCCATGGAAAGTCATCAGGCTGATGCAGGTACTGTGGTGGTGATGGAGGTAAAGACCGGACATATTAAAGCAATCTCTAACCTTACAAGACAAGGTAAAGGCTATAGCGAAGTTTTCAACCATGCCATTGGCGGGTTATTCGAACCGGGCTCCACATTTAAATTAGTAACGATGATGGCGTTGCTGGAAGATACCAACGTTCGGTTGACTGACAGTGTCGATACAGGCAAAGGTGAATTCACTTTTTACAAAAATAAAGTGAAAGATCATCACGAAGGTGGGTATGGTTCTATCACTGTTCGTCAGGCATTCGAATTGTCATCCAACGTAGCGATGGCAAAACTATTGGATCACCACTTTGGATTGAAGCCTTCGAAATTTGTAAAATATGTCGATGACCTCAACCTTGCCAAACCCCTGGGCTTGCAAATAACAGGAGAAGGGTATCCCAAAATAATGCGACCAGGAACCAAAGGCTGGAGTGGAATATCGTTACCCTGGATGGCATACGGTTACGGTTTTGAGATCACTCCGTTGCATACCCTGGCACTTTTTAATGCTGTAGCCAATAACGGTAAGATGGTCAAACCTGTTTTTGTGACAGCTGTTTCCAAAGCAGATCGGATTAAAGAAGAATTTTCTACTGTTCCATTGAATAGTAAAATTTGCTCCAATACGACCTTGAACAAGCTCAGATTGCTCCTTGAAGGTGTTGTGGAGAATGGAACAGCATCAAATTTAAGAAATGCCAACTATCGCATAGCAGGAAAGACGGGCACAGCTCAAATTTTGGAGAATGGCCGATACACTAAGAAATACATTACTTCATTCGTTGGTTATTTCCCAGCGCATGACCCAAAGTATACAGCCATTGTACTTATTAAAAACCCCAAAGGATGGCAACAATATGGCAATAATGTGGCAGGGCCGGTCTTCAAGGAAATTGCTGACAATATTTATTCAAGAGATATCAATCTGCATCTGGCTATGGAGAAAAAGAAAGTGCTGGATTATGGAGTCTTTCCCGTGATTCAGGCAGGAAAGCAGGACGAATTAACCATGCTCTGCAATGAGTTGGGAGTTTCCAATCACACAAAGACGGATGAAGAATGGATAAGGGCAGTTCGCAATGGAAATTCGGTGCTGTGGGATAACAATACACCGGGCAGAGATCAAGTACCCAATGTAAAGGGTATGACATTCCGCGATGCATTGTTTCTGTTGGAGAAGTCAGGATTACAAGTAGAACACAATGGTAAAGGAAGAGTGGTGGAGCAATCTATTTTACCCGGTACACGAGTGAGTAAGGGAAGGAGGATTCACCTAAGGCTGAGTTGATGAAAGAACTGAGAGAAATATTATACAGAGTAAACATCACCTCCGCCTCAGGAGACATGGCCATTTCATTGAATGGAATTGCTTTTGATTCCCGCAAGGTGAAACAAGGTTTTCTGTTTGTAGCGGTGAAAGGTACGCTGTCCGATGGTCATTCTTTTATTGCAAAAGCCATTCAAAATGGAGCGGTAGCTATTGTTTCAGAAAAACTACCAGAAAAACTCACTGATAAAATCACCTACGTAACAGTAAAAAACAGCGCTAAGGCATTGGGAATTCTGGTTTCAAATTTTTATGACAATCCATCATCAAAATTGAAGTTGGTAGGTGTGACAGGAACGAACGGGAAAACTACTGTTGTAACACTTCTATTTAAATTATTCACTTCACTGGGTCATGCAAGCGGCATGTTATCTACCGTGGAAAATAAGATCAAGGATGAAACATTGACGGCTACGCATACTACGCCAGATCCCATTCAGATCAATGAGTTGCTGACTAAAATGCTGGATGCGGAATGCTCTCATTGCTTTATGGAAGTGAGTTCGCATGCGGTTGACCAGGGAAGGATTGAGGGATTAACTTTTGCGGGTGGCGTTTTCACAAATATCTCACACGATCATCTTGATTATCATCACACATTTGAAAGTTACATCCGGGCAAAGAAGGGATTTTTTGATGGACTATCTTCGGAAGCATTCGCTTTGGTTAATGTAGATGACAAACGAGGAATGATCATGCTTCAAAATACCAAGGCAGCTAAGCGAACATTCGCATTGAAAAAAATGGCTGATTACAAAGCGAAAGTTATGACCAATTCCCTGGAGGGACTTGAATTGGAAATTGACAATCGTCATGTGTGGTTCAAGCTGATAGGAGATTTTAATGCCTATAACCTATTGACGGTATATGCCACCGCCTTATTGTTAGGCGAAGATCAGGAGAGTGTTTTGATGCGGTTATCCGCACTCACCGGAGCAGCGGGGAGATTTGAATTAATAATGCCGGGCTCCCGCTTTGTTGCTATCGTTGATTATTCACACACACCCGATGCGTTAAAAAATGCTTTAGAGACTATCTCCAAATTCAGAACCGGACAAGAGCAGGTTATCTCCATAATCGGTTGTGGGGGAGATCGGGATAAAATGAAAAGACCCTTGATGGCCGCGGTAGCCTGCAAGTATAGCGATAAAGCGATTTTCACTTCGGACAATCCAAGAAGTGAAGATCCGATGGAGATTATAAAGGAAATGCAAAAAGGTGTGAGCATCACAGATGCCAAGAAAACTCTGGTGATTGTAGATCGCGAAGAAGCAATAAAGACAGCCTGCATGATGGCCAATGAAAAGGATATTATTCTGGTGGCTGGAAAAGGACACGAAACTTATCAGGAAATAAAGGAGATTAAATATCCTTTTGATGATAGGGAGGTATTGATGAGAATGTTAAAAATGTTTGCCAACTGATGTTGTATTATTTGTTTGATTATCTGGAGCAAAACTATAACCTGATGGGAGCAGGAGTATTCCAATACATCTCCTTCCGTGCAGGAGCTGCTGCCGTTTTGTCTCTGATCATTACCATCACGTTTGGAAAGGGACTGATAAATTACTTGCGCAGAAAACAGGTAGGAGAGGAAATTCGCGACCTTGGGTTGGAAGGGCAACTTCAAAAAAAGGGTACGCCTACTATGGGAGGGCTCATCATTATGGGGGCAATTCTAATCCCTACACTTCTTTTCGCGAGAATCGATAACATTTATGTTATCCTACTGATCATCACCACAGTGTGGTTGGGGCTGATTGGTCTTTTGGATGATTATATCAAGGTGTTCAAAAAAGATAAAGAAGGCTTGGCGGGTCGGTTTAAAATTATCGGACAGGTAAGTCTGGGAGTAATCGTAGGGTTGGTGTTGTATTTCAATCAAAGTGTGGTTGTTCGTCAATTAAAACCACCCGTTTCAACTTCCGAACTGACTACCGAAGTAAATAAAAATGGCAGCTATGAAGACGTGAAGTCAACCATGACTACGGTACCTTTTTTTAAGAATAATGAACTGGATTATTCTTCACTGCTGCCATTCCTGCCCAAGGATTTTACGTGGATAATCTATGTCTTGGTAGTGGTTTTGGTCGTTACCACGGTTTCAAACGGGGCCAACATTACGGACGGTATCGATGGGCTGGCTGCTGGAACCTCAGCAATTATTGGATTAACCTTAGCAATCTTTGCTTACCTGTCCGGCCGTGTGGACTTCAGTAATTACCTCAATATCATGTACATCCCCAACCTCAGCGAGCTGGTAATTTTTTGTACAGCGTTCGTTGGCGCTTGCCTTGGGTTCTTGTGGTATAATTCATATCCCGCTCAAGTATTTATGGGTGACACCGGAAGCCTTGCTTTGGGTGGAATTATTGCTGTATTGGCATTGGCAGTGCGTAAAGAATTAATGATCCCTGTGTTATGCGGTATTTTCATAATGGAAAATATATCCGTTGTTCTTCAGGTAGGCTATTTCAAATACACGAGAAAAAAATATGGTGAAGGAAGAAGAATTTTTCTCATGTCGCCATTGCATCACCATTATCAAAAAAAAGGAATTCATGAATCCAAGATAGTAGCACGATTTTGGATTGTAGGCATATTACTGGCAATTTTTAGCCTGGCAACTTTGAAACTAAGATAGTGAAGAGAATTGTAATCATAGGAGCAGGAGAGAGTGGAACCGGTGCAGCACTGCTGGCAAAAGCCAGAGGTTATGATGTCTTTGTCTCTGAGTATGGTGCCGTCAAACCAAATTATAAGAAAGAACTTACGGACAATGCCATCTCATTCGAAGAGGGAAAACATTCAATGGATTTGATTTTGAATGCAGACCTGATCATCAAAAGCCCTGGTGTACCTGACAAAGTTGAAGTCATTCAGCAGTTGAGGAAAAAGGGCATTACGATTATCGATGAGATAGAGTTCGGATATCGGTTTCTCAAAGGAAAGGTCATTGCAATTACAGGCACAAATGGTAAGACGACAACAACCTTGCTTACCTATCACTTGCTCAAAGAGGCTGGATATAGAGTAGCGCTTGCCGGCAATGTGGGTGAGAGCCTAGCCAGAAAAGTAGCAACCGGAAATTATGATTGGTTTGTTATTGAGGTCAGCAGTTATCAATTGGATGGAACTGATTCGTTTAAACCGACGATAGGAATTTTGTTAAACATAACTCCGGATCATCTCGACCGGTATGATTATACCCTTCAAAACTATGTAGACTCAAAGTTTCAACTTATCAGGAACATGACAGAGACGGATAGCTTTATTTACTATCAGGAGGCTCAGATTTTGAATAGTGAGATACAAAAAAGGAAAATTAACCCGACTCAATATCCTGTTTCTCTTAATGGTAATAAGAAAGCAAGCGCATATTTCAGTGGCGAGAAGATGGTGTTTGAGTTGAGAGAACAGCAGTTCTCCATGGCTCAGGAAGAAACGACGTTGAAAGGCCCGCACAATCTTATTAATACGATGGCCGCGGCTACCGCAGCTTGTCTTGTTGGTGTATCGCCTGATAAAATTAAATCCGGCCTCAAAACGTTTACGAATGCCCCTCACCGATTAGAGCCAATTGCCAGGATCAGTGGAGTAGAATTTATAAATGACAGTAAGGCTACCAACGTAGATTCTGTGATTTATGCGCTAGGAAGTTTTGATCAACCCATTATCTGGATCGCAGGCGGTATTGACAAGGGAAACGATTACAACCTGATCAAAGAGCAGGTGAAACAAAAAGTAAAGGCACTAATCTGTCTTGGTGTGGATAACGAAAAATTGAAATCTTTTTTTGGTGGCATCGTGCCAGTCGTGATGGAAACAAAAAATGTAAAAGACCTGGTTCGCATGGCCATGAAAGCTGCGGCTGAAGGTGATGTGGTTTTACTTTCACCCGCATGCGCCAGTTTTGATTTGTTTAAGAACTATGAGGACAGAGGTATTCAATTCAGGGAGGCGGTTTTGGAATTGAAGAATGAAACAGAAAACACAATCAGTGTATGAACAAAGTAAAAGAATGGGCTGACAAAAATTTACAAGGAGATCCTGTGATCTGGGCGGTTGTATTTGCCTTATCGCTGATCAGCATCCTTGTTGTGTATAGTTCTATTGGCACACTGGCTTATAAAAGAACAATGAGTCCTGAGTTGTACCTGGTAAAGCACACCTTCATGGTGTGTCTGGGCTTGGGTGCCATGTGGGTGGCCCACAAGATTGATTACAGATACTATTCAAAGCTATCTCGTCTGGCACTTTGGATAAGCGTGCCCTTGCTTATCTACACATTTACCAACGGAACTACAATCAATGATGCATCAAGATGGATTACGCTCCCTATTATCAACACATCGTTTCAGCCATCTGATTTTGCGAGCCTGGCCCTTATCATCAATTTGGCCAGTATGTTGTCGAAGAAACAACAAAATATTGATGACATTAAAGAGTCGCTCATTCCACTCTTAATATGGAGTGGTGTGATCTGCGGATTAATTGCATTGACAAACCTGTCTACTGCTGCCCTATTGTTTGCCACCTGTATGCTGGTCATGTTTATTGGCCGCGTACCTGTAAAGTATTTAGCCATGTTGGTTTTGGTGGGCGCATTAGCAGGTGCAATTGCATTTAAGTTTGGCGTAAGAGGTGAAACCGCCAGGAACAGGATCATGAGTTTTGTTCAGGGAAAGGAGCTTCCCTTCCAGGCAAAACACGCACGCATTGCGGTGGCTACCGGTGGGATTACCGGAAAGGGTCCGGGTAACAGCGATCAACGCAATATTTTACCTCACCCATACTCAGATTTTATTTACGCTATTCTAATCGAAGAGTATGGAATAATCGGAGGGGTTGTGGTTTTGATTTTATACCTGATTCTTCTTCACCGTGGAATGAAGGCAGCTTATTTCAGTGAGCGCGCATTCGGTGGATTATTGTCTGCGGGACTAAGCTTTGACCTGGTGTGCCAGGCGATGGTGAACATGGGTGTGGTAGTTGGCCTTGGACCCATCACCGGACAGCCGTTGCCCTTGATTAGTATGGGTGGAACAGCCATGGTCTTTACCGGGTTGTCAGTAGGAATTATCTTAAGTGTGAGCAGGGGAGAACGTGATAAACAATGGGAACAGGATTCGAAAAATGAAAGCAAAGAAGTCGCTAAAGCCGCTTGAAAAAAAATCAACCATATCGCCTGATCATCAGTGGTGGAGGAACCGGAGGACACGTATTCCCTGCGATCGCTATTGCATCAACATTTAGAGAACGCCATCCTGATGCAGAGATACTATTTGTCGGGGCGAAGGGGAAAATGGAAATGACGAAAGTACCGGAAGCCGGGTTCAAGATCATTGGCCTTTGGATAAGTGGGCTTCAAAGAAAGTTGACATTCTCTAATTTGTTGTTTCCATTCAAGTTGTTGTCGAGTTACATGAGGGCAAGAAGTATTGTGGCAAGATTCAAACCGCATGCGGTGGTGGGTACCGGAGGTTATGCCAGTGGGCCCATCATGCTGGCTGCACATAAATTGAAGGTGCCATCCATCATTCAGGAACAAAATTCCTATGCTGGCCTTACCAACCGAAAGTTAGCAAAAAAGACATTCACGATTTGTGTAGCCTATCCTGAAATGGGTAGATACTTCCCCAAAGACAAACTGAGGCTTACCGGAAATCCGGTAAGAAAGGATATTCTGGATATCCATGAGAAGCGGGATAGGGCATTGAATCATTTTGGATTTACCGTGAATGAAAAAACAGTATTAATCATTGGCGGTAGCCTGGGAGCCAAGTCCATCAATGAAAGCATACTATTTGACTTAGATAAACTCATTGATGCCCGTGTTCAGGTTGTTTGGCAAACCGGCAAATTCTACCACGATAAAATTAAATCGGATACGGCCAACAAAGATTTGAGAAGAATTCGAATCTATGATTTCATTAAACAGATGGATTTGGCGTATGCTGCCAGTGATGTAGTGATATCCAGATCCGGAGCGCTTGCCATTTCTGAATTATGCATTGCCGGAAAGCCTGCCTTGCTTGTTCCTTCACCCAATGTTGCGGAAGATCATCAAACAAAAAACGCAATGGCATTGGTGAAACAAAACGCGGCTCTTGTGGTGGCCGATGGGCAGGCAAAAATGAAATTGGTGGAGGAAGCGCTCAAGTTGGTATATGATAAGCAACTAAGCGATAAACTTTCGAAGAATATTGCTGCGCTGGCCAAGCCTCGTGCGGCAGAGGAGATAGTAGAAGAAATTGAAAAACTGATAACGTGCAGCTGAGTCAATACGATACGATATACTTCCTCGGCATCGGGGGCATTGGAATGAGTGCACTGGCTCGTTGGTTCCACAGGATGGGCCTTTCTGTGTCGGGTTATGATCGTACCCCTACACCGTTGACTCGGGAACTTGAAAAAGAGGGTATCAAAGTTCACTTTGAGGATGATGCAGCACTGCTGCCTAAGTCATTATCAGTAGATAAAACATTGGTGGTGTATACGCCAGCCATACCCAAGGATCACAAAGAGTACAACTATCTCAAAAGGCAGGAATTTACTATTTTGAAGCGATCCGAAGTATTGGGGTTGATTACCAAAGAATACAAAACAGTAGCCGTAGCAGGCACACATGGTAAGACAACTACCTCCTCATTGATCACCCACATCCTCAAGGTGGCAGGCTTCGATATGGTAGCATTCCTTGGCGGGGTGAGTACCAACTATGCAACCAACCTTGTAACCCATGGTGAGATCGGCAAAAAAACAATTGTAGTTGCCGAGGCTGATGAGTTCGATCGTTCTTTCTTAAAACTATTCCCTGATATCGCGGTCATTACTTCAGTGGATCCCGACCATCTGGATATATATGGAAACCATCAGGAGGTAATTAAATCTTTCACAGACTTTACACACCAGATTAAAAAAGGAGGACTTCTGGTAAAACATGAATCAACACGTGCTATCGATGATGAGATGGAAGGCATACGAGTAAGCACGTATGGCATGAGCCGGGGACAATTTTTTGCCAGTCAGATAACCACTGAAGGTGGATTTTTTGAATTCAATCTTGTTGGCTTTGCCTCTGAGATGGAAAGTATCAAGCTTGGCGTCCCTGGTTTTCATAACATGGAAAACGCTATCGCGGCAATCATCGTCTCGCACCATCTGGGTGTTGATCATTCGATGATCAAAAAAGCGCTTGCCTCATTTTCGGGTGTCAAGCGGAGATTTGAATTCATCATCAATAGAAAGGGTTTAGTGTTCATTGATGACTACGCACATCACCCTACTGAAATTGAGGCTTTTCTGACATCGTTAAGATCCATGTACCCGGGTAAAAAGATTACCGTGGTATTTCAGCCGCACCTGTATTCACGCACACGAGATTTTGCTGATGGATTTTCGGAAAGCCTGAGTTTAGCCGATGAGGTGTTGCTCATGGATCTTTACCCGGCAAGGGAATTGCCTATACCCGGAGTATCGTCCGATATGTTGTTTGGTAAGATCAAAAGCGATGTGAAGATAAGATGTACCAAAGACAACGTAGCGGAGAAATTGGAGGATATGGATTTGGAAGTGATGGCCACCATTGGTGCAGGCGACATTGACACTTGCGTAGAACCCATTAGAAAATTATTGCTTAGTAAATATCCTGAACATAAGCTTTCATCAACAAACACGACTAGAAATGAACCATAAATTTCAAATACGGTATGAAATAAAAATTGCGGTGGCACTGGCTGGATTATTTCTCCTTATCGCTTTTAGTGAGCGCAAACAGTCGGGTGTGGTTTGTAAGAATCTTGTGGTAGAACTGGAGAACACACATGAAAATCACTTCATTGATGAGACTGATATTTTAAAAATCATAGAAGGCAGTGGTGAGGCTATCATTGGAAAACGCATTGGAGAACTTAATCTTCGTTCACTAGAAAATAGGCTGGAGAGTGATAAACATATCCTGCGGGCAGAAATTTATGGTGACATCAAGGGCAACGTAGCTGTCCATGTGAAGTTAAGAAGACCTATCGCCCGATTGGTACGTCAGAATGGACCGGATGCTTATATCGCTGAAGATGGTAAGGTTATGAGCACTTCAGAAAAATATGCAGCACGAATACTGCTCATTACGGGATCACCTGTCAAGGAAATTATTGACAGCGGAGATTTGTACACGACTGACTTTGGTACTAGCCTGATGGAAACCATTGAGTACATAAATAGGGATTCCTTCTGGAAGGCTCAGGTAGCCCAATTGGATATTATGCCATCAGCGCTGGTTATGATTTATCCGCAAGTCACCGGTCAATTGGTAGAGTTTGGTACGCTTGAGAATATTGATGCGAAGTTCAGGAAACTGATGATATTTTATAAAGAGATTTTACCCCAACGGGGATGGACTAAATATAAGCGCGTGAACGTGGCCTATGAAGGCCAGGTCATTGCTGAATAAAAACGAATTAAAAAATAGTACAACCACTAATAAACGATTTACAACCATGGAACACGAAAGAATAGTAGTAGGACTCGACATCGGCACAACTAAGATTTGCGCTATTGTTGGTCGAAAAAATGCGTACGGCAAACTTGAGGTGCTGGGGATGGGCAAGGCCGAATCCGAAGGAGTGATTAAAGGCATTGTTACCAACATCGACAAAACCGTTTTTGCTATTGAAAAAGCAATTAAAGAAGCCAGCGATATGGCAGGCATTGATATTGGTGTTGTCAATGTAGGTATTGCCGGACAGCATATCCGAAGCTCGATACATCATGGTAGTATTACGCGCAATTCTAAAGATGACGAAATCAGTATTGAAGATGTGAATCGCCTGACGGAAGATATGTATCGGATTGTTATCCCTCCGGGCAGTGAAATCATACACGTGATGCCCCAGGATTATATGGTAGACTATGAGGAAGGCATAAAAGATCCGGTAGGGATGTCTGGTGTGAAACTTGAGGCAGACTTTCACATCATAACAGCACAAACCAGCGCTATCAACAACATCAACAAGTGTGTGCGCAGGGCGGGATTGGAAATTGAAGATTTGATTCTGGAACCATTGGCATCAAGTCTTGCCGTGTTGAGCGAAGAAGAAAAGGAAGCGGGAGTTTGCCTGATTGATATTGGCGGAGGAACAACAGACGTAGCTATATTTTATGACAACATCATTCGTCATACGGCTGTGATTCCATTCGGTGGTAATATTTTGACAACCGACATCCAGCATGGATTGATGGTGATGGCAAAGCAAGCAGAGCAATTGAAAACCAAATTTGGAAAGGCAATTGCTGAGGAAGCTTCACCTAATGAGATTGTTTCCATCCCCGGAATTCGGAACAGAACGGCTAAAGAAATTTCTGTAAAGAATCTTTCGAATATCATTCAGGCGCGGATGGAGGAAATCATTGAGATGACACATACCGAGATAATAAGCTCAGGTTTTGAAAACAGGTTGGCTGGCGGCATCGTGATCACCGGAGGCGGATCGCAACTGAGTTGCCTTAAACAACTGGTAGAATACATGACGGGGATGGATGCGCGAATCGGTTATCCCAATGAGCACCTGGGTAAAAGTAAAATGGATGCGGTAAAAAGCCCCATGTTTGCCACGGCGGTAGGATTAGTCTTGTCAGGATTTCGCTCACTGGATGAACGCGAAGAGCGGTACAAAGAAGCCAAGACCAACAAAACCGGCAAATTGAAGAAAGGTACATCGTCCGATTTTTTCACCAGCATTCTGAATAAAACAAAAGGATTGTTGATAGACGATCTGGATGGCAAGAACGAATACTAAAAAAATTAACCACTAAACAATAAAATCATGTCTGGAATAGCTTACAAATTTGAGCTCCCCAAGCATCACCAGTCGATCATCAAGGTGATTGGTGTGGGCGGAGGAGGAAGTAATGCGGTAAACCACATGTTCTCGCAAGGCATAAAAGATGTCGAGTTCGTTGTGTGCAACACCGACTTACAGGCGCTGAATAGCAGCCCCATTCCGTATAAATTGCAAATCGGTGCCAACCTTACGGAAGGGTTGGGGTGCGGTGCGAATCCTGAAGTAGGACGTGCAGCCGCTTTGGAAAGTAAAGATCAAATCCGCGAGATGCTCAACGGCACCAAGATGGTGTTTGTGACGGCAGGTATGGGCGGAGGTACCGGCACTGGTGCAGCGCCAGTGTTGGCCAAAATCGCTAAGGATATGGATATCCTTACCGTGGGTATTGTTACAGTTCCTTTTGTGTTTGAAGGCAAAAAGAAAACTGCCCAGGCACAGTTGGGGATTGAAGCATTGCGAGCAAGCTGCGATACGGTGCTGGTGATTCTGAATGATAAGCTTCGTGAAATTTACGGCAACCTCTCCATCGGGCAAGCTTTTGCACAGGCAGATAATATTCTCACTACCGCTGCTAAAGGCATTGCGGAAATTATCACACTGGCTGGTTATGTTAATGTTGACTTCCAGGATGTGCGCACGGTTATGCACAACGCAGGCGCAGCCGTGATGGGGTCTGCAGAAACACGTGGAGATAATCGGGCGAAACTAGCCGCCGAGCAAGCACTTGCTTCCCCACTACTCGACAACAGAGACATCATGGGTGCCAAGAGAATTTTGCTTTCCATCATCTCAGGGGAAGAAGCTGAATTGCAAATGGATGAGCTATCAGAAATTACGGAATATATTCAGCAGCAAGCGGGAGATGACGCTGAGGTAATCTTCGGCCATGGCGTGGATGGTTCCATCGGCGATAGAATCAGAGTGACTGTAATCGCAACAGATTTTGCGGCAGAAACAATCTTAAAGCGCAAAGAAGAGCGTAAGAGAGTTCATGATCTGGAGCAATCTCAAAGCGGACTCTTTGAGCAAATTGATAATTCAGTGAATCAAAGAGATGAAGAAATTGAATTGAAGCAAGTGGAGGATGACAGGCCCGTTCTAAGATTGCCAATGGAAGAACCGGCTTATGAGAAGCCTGTGGAAAAAAAAGTAAATCAACCTGTGGAAAAGGAGGAGGAAGAAAGTGATTCGGTTGAAGAAAAGAGTGAACGAAGCTATACTTTCACTCTATTTGACAGAGCAGAAGAGCTACCTAAAAACAAAACTTTATTTGATGAGGTCGAAGATGAGGGAGATGAAAGTTTGTTTGTAACGGAGGAAGAAGATGAGTATGAGTTGGGAAACGAAATTTCTTCTGATCAGGTGCTCAATGAAGAAGGCATGATGGAATACAGGCGTACAAAGGAAAGATTGCAACAGCAGGCAAAAGAGCGCAGAGAGAGGATGAAAGCTGCCAAGAAACAGGAAATGACCAAAGAAGAATTTAATGAAAAATGGTCATTGCCGGCTTACTTGCGCAGGGGAGTAAAGATGAACTCTGTGCCTCACTCCTCTGAGCAGTATATCTCGCGGTACAATCTAAATGATGATAACAGCATCCTGGGAAATAATAAGTTTCTCCACGATAATGTAGATTAACTGGAAGTCAGCTTCCGGATATGATCGCTGGATTTTCCAGACACCAGCATCAAAGTATCCGGTTGACTGCCATCCAGAATGGGAATCAAAGAGATGGCATTCCCGGCATGACTGGTTTTTACTCCATTCGTAGTGGTTGTTGGTTGTAAATATTTTTTGCCGATGTCGGGATGCCTTTTTATCAAAGAATCTGGAGACTAAATTCAGATTTAAAAAGCCCTGAGGAGAATATTCTTGGGGCTTTTGATTTTAAGCAGGGTATCATTTCAATTTTTACAGGCAATGTCTGATTGGATGATCATATCAACAGTAAATGGATTACAAAAATTTTAGTGATTCCAATTTCTTAAGCGCTGGATGAAGTTGAGATGTTTGAAACTCCGTTACAGTAAACTCAGCCAACGTATACTTATAAAAGGGATCCTCTTTAATTATTTCTTCAATTTCCTCTATTGCATTAACCAATACTAAAATGATACCCCCTGTACGAGGTACTTTGAGGCCAGATGCAATAAAGACATTTGATTTATACTACTTTCTGAGAAACTTCATGTGATCTCCCATATGGGCATCTAATTTTTTCAATGGCACATTGTAATTTTGGTTGATTATATACATATGAATCGATGTTGAGATGTAAATTTAAAATTTATATACTTTCTTATTTAATTAAGTAAATTAGCCTTGAGGAGGATGAAATTTCTTTTTAATTATCTGCTATATTTTTTGTTGCTCATTATCGTTGGGGCGACAACTGCTTTTTATATTATCTACAAAAAAGTAATTAACCAGGCTTACGAATCCATCGCTCATGCCAGTAAAATTCAATGGAATGGAGAGATAATAGAATACGATACCAATGATCGCCTGACTAACAATAATATCTCAAGAAATCATAATACCACTACATTCCTTATCATCCATGGCGGTGGAGGTGGTTTTGATCAGGGTAGATTCGTTGCTGACATTGTAATGGATAGCAGGTACAATTGGGTTGCACCTTCCCGATTTGGGTACCTGGGTTCCTCTATGCCTGGTGAGGCAAGCATTAGCAAACAAGTTGATGCATATGTGGCATTGCTTGATAAACTAAAAATTGACAAAGTGATTGTTATTGGATTGTCAGCAGGGGGGCCATCAGCTTTGCACTTTGCACTTCTAAAGCCTGAACGATGTCAGGGATTAATTATGCTTTCGGCTGTTAGCCTTACACTTCCTGAGTACGATACCAAGGCAGATTCATTTAAGTTTATTTATTCATCCGACTTCATGTTCTATGTGTCTTCCGTCTTTTTCAAAAAGAAGATCATGAATTTATTTGGGTTAAAAACAGACCTTATTAAAGATTTGTCTAAAGAACAATTGGGTTTGTTTGACAACCTGCTTTCAACCATGCTTCCTGCAAAGCCGAGACAATTGGGAATTGAATACGATTCATGGCAAACCTTGTCAAAGCAGCAGTATCCATTGGAAAATATAAGGGTAAATACCTTGGTTGTTCATGCCAAAGATGATGCACTAATTCCGTATGAGCATGGAATTCATTCGGTAACTAAAATTGCTGGAGCTAAATTTATCTCCTTTGATAAGGGTGGCCACTTTGCCTTTGGTTTTGAAAAATTGAAAGTCAAAGAAGAAATTGACCTATTGGTAAAGGAGATTAGTAAATAAAGATCCGGATCAAAGATGAATGGGAGGAGTCCTTAAGCTCACCAAAATTTAAACTATTTCATCCCCCAACCTTCGTGAATTATCATTAGGCAGAGCGCATTTATCGATTATACATGGGATTCACGGGAGCAATAAAGTATATTAACTTAGCGTTTAGGAGATAAAGCCGAAAACGAAAAAACCTAAATACTTTATATGACACTCAAAATTCGATTTGCCCTCATTATTAAGTTGCTTGCATTGGGACTACTCATTATGTCTGCAGTGTGGTTACTTGCCTAAGTACTAAGACCATTCCTTTTGCAATTGCCGTGAGTTTACTTCTCAGCAGTATTGTTATTTTAATTATTTTCTTTTATTCCTACCGAGCCAATGGGTGGGAGGTTAAAAGGGAGACTGAAGGCTCATAACCGTCCAAAATGTCCAAACCCTCACTTTTTTAGATATAGACCTTCTTTGTCTTTATATAATTTTTTGCATACTGCAATCTTCATTTTGTATTTTTAAACCCTAAACGTAAATCGCTTCGCCAGTTGGTGGAATTGGATGAGTGCTATAGTAGAAAGTTTGAAAATTAAAACCTTTACACTGACCAATCCACATGGGTTGAAGGTGAGGATTTCCAATTTTGGCGGAAAGATTATCTCCATCCTGACACGCGATAAAAATCATAAGTGGGCTGATATCGTGCTAGGCTATGATGAAGAGCATGAATATGTTTCCGGTAATCCCTACTTTGGTGCGCTTATCGGTCGTTATGGAAATCGTATCGCTAAAGGAAAGTTTTCGCTCAATGGCAATACTTATCAACTCAATATTAACAGCAGGCTTGATGCGCTTCATGGTGGACCAACAGGTTTTCATAACCGAATCTGGGAGGCATCATTTATAAAAAGCTCAAAGGGTGAATCACTGGAGCTGACCTATATCAGTGAAGATGGTGAAGAAGGGTTTCCCGGTCAACTTACGGTGAAAGTAGTTTATACACTGACTGATGACAACGAGCTCGTAATAGACTACCAGGCTGAGACTGACAAGACCACGGTTGTAAATTTAACCAACCATGCTTTTTTTAATCTGTCCGGTGAGGGAAGTGGGCAGGTGATGAACCACGAATTAAAGATCAATGCGCAATATTTTACGCCTGTTGACGAAGGGATCATTCCGACCGGTGAAATCAGAAGTGTACAAGGTACCGCTTTTGACTTCAGGGATTTTCATAAAATTGGTTCACGGATAGCAACGGAAGATGAGCAGATCAGATTTGGTCGAGGCTATGATCATAATTGGGTACTTACAAAAAATGGATCCTCTTTTTCTCTGGCAGCCAGTGTACGCGAACCTGATTCGGGCAGAGAACTGGAAGTGTGGACCACAGAGCCAGGACTTCAATTTTATAGTGGTAATTTCCTGGATGGGTCCGATATTGGTAAGGGAGGTAAACAATATGTTTTCAGGTCTGCTTTTTGCCTGGAAGCACAACATTTCCCCGACTCACCCAATCATCCCGACTTCCCTACCACGACCTTACATCCCGGAGAAAAGTATACTCAACGAACCGTGTATAAATTCGGTGTGGTAAAATAGTATTAAGTCGTCCCTTAAAACTTATTTTCTAAAAGTATAAAACGACGGATTCTTTCTAATGCATGAGTAGCCTATGTATGCCTGCGCAAAGCTTCGGCACACAGGTGCGATAGGCAATTAGCTCTCCGCATTACAATTGCAGTCGCACAACAAATCATCAGGGGCGGGCGCAGCCCGCCCCTGATGATTTGCGCAGACTACAACCTTTCTATAACACTCAAAACGAATTTAGCCGCGCAACAGCGATAGCATTTAGTTTAATCCTTTACATTCTATGAATTTCTAAAATCTGCAAGGTTTACGATTTAAGGTTCTACTTTCTTGCAGATTTTTCAACACAATCCCGTTGATTTTATTAGTAAATAAACCTGTTTGAGGTTTATAAGGTGTGACTATTAAGGTCAGGAAAATGCTTCCGCTACCATTTCGCCCAAGGCAGGCCCGTGTTTGAAGCCATGACCTGACCCACCTCCCAGAAACCAAAGGTTGGCAGCGTCAGGGTGAGATTGGAAAATGAAGTTTCCATCAGGAGAATTTTCATAGGGACATACACGGCTCTCAAGTAGTGGAGCATTTTTAAGTCCGGGAAAACGATGTGCAATAAATTTCCTGGCGTCAGCCAGTACATCTGGATTGACTACACGTTCTCCATGGGTAGGATCAAATGGCTCCCCGCGTTTATCAACCCCAATTTTGAAACCGCGATTGATGTTGCCCGGAATGCCATAGTAGAAATCCTTGCCATCGACATCGATCCATGCGGGGAGTTGATCATAAGATTGTGACTGATCTTTCGGTACACCAAAATAGTAGACTTCTTGTTTGGTACATTCGATTATGTTGCCCAGCACGTCTGAAAAAATCTGACCCAACCATGAGCCACAAGCGAAAAGAAACAAATCACTTTTATGTTTAGTCCCATCAGACAAAGTAATGTACTGAAGTTGCTCTGATGCGATCATACCAGGCTGAACGTGTTTCTGAATGTATTCACCACCTTCGTGAATGAAAGCTTCGTGAACTGCCAGCATACTTTCTCTTGCTTTCAGGTAACCACCATACGGATCGAAGTAGGCGTGATGCAGATCTTCCGTATGAATCATGGGATACTGATGCCTTACCTGCTCTGGTGATAAATATTCGTATGCCTGTTTGTGCTTTATGGCAAATGGAATGGAGTCATCCAACTGTGGGGTAGCAGCTTCATAGCAAAACCATAACACACCCGAGTTGAAGAACAATCTCTTATTCCACCGTTGCTGGTTTTCTTTCCATAGTTCTAACGCTCTCACGTTCATGTCGAAATAGAATTCATTATCACCATAAGTAGAGCGGATTACGCGCGTTTCATCACCGGAACTGGAGCGCGCATTACCAGGGCCCCACGCATCAATTAGTGTGACTTTAAAGCCTTTGCGCAATAAATACAGGGCAGACCAACCGCCAAAGGCACCGGCCCCCACAACAGTGATTTTTGAACCATGGTTTAGCTCAAATGCCTTGAACTTTAAGGATTTCGAAGCAGGGGCAAAAGTATTGGCGTTAATTATGCTCATGTCTAAAATAAAGGTTCTCTATGATTCGGATCATAAAATAAAGAAACTAAAGCCTGCAATATTGAGAAGGCAATCGAAATAATGAAAAAGAAAATCAATATGCCGTCCTTTTTGTACGATTACGGATCGATCTGGAACCCACTGATTCTGGCTTTTTATGACAAAGGTATAGCTGCAAGTGATAAAAGTCATGTGAATGCAAATGGAGTAAAACTAGATTCGCGAAGCAAAATGCGAATGCCCATGATCGATGAAAAAATATTGAAAACATACGGAGCCCGAAGGTTTGAATTGGAAAAGAATGATATTTTATTCTCACAGGAAAGCGAAGCGCTTTACTATTTTCAGTTGCTAAGCGGGTCCATAAAGATGATCACAAACAGTGAGGACGGCCAGGAGTTCATTCAGGGCATTTTCAGGCCCGGTGACAGCTTTGGAGAACCGCCGCTGTTCTGCGATTTTCCATATCCCAGCACGGCGATCGCTATGGAAAATTCCGAATTGATGAGGCTTCCTAAGCAAACTTTCCTGACTCTATTAAAAGACAACTTCGAGATCCATTTGATGTTTGACCGCGTACTTTGCAACCGTCTCAAGTACAAAGCAATGGTGTTATCTGACATCTCATTCCATGATCCTGAGCAAAGGATTTCGAATCTATTGAAATACATAAAGGAAACCTCTTCGGCTACACGGAAAACAGAAATAGTCAGAGACAATAGATCCTTTATAGTGCCCTATACAAGGCAACAGATTGCGGATATGAGCGGCCTGCGGGTGGAAACAGTTATCCGTACAGTGAAAAAAATGCAACGGATGGGAAAGCTTGATATTATTGGACGAAAGATAAGTATTTGACTATATGATCATTTAAATAAAATAACTATGAGACTTACCTTAATTACTTTAATGACCGGGTTGCTGTTCTCCTGTGCCCCGGATAAGCCTAAAACAACTGAGGAATATCCTGATCATCCGGAAAGTAAAAAATCCGCGGTAGAAGATGCGATCAATGATCCTACTAAGGGGATTGGTGCCGTTAAATCGGTGACACTTAAAACCCCCTTGGAGCAGGAAAGAGTGGGCAGAGGAATAGCCATCTACGAAATGAAATGTCAAGCCTGTCACAGACTGGATGAAAAACGGGTAGTTGGTCCGGGTTGGAAGGATATTACTAAAAAAAGAAAGCCTGAGTGGATAATGAATATGACTACCAATGTGGATGTAATGCTGGATCAGGATCCCGAAGCACAAAAACTATTGGAATTGTGTCTGATGCGCATGCCCAATCAGAATATGTCAATCGGTGATGCAAGGGACGTGCTGGAGTACATGCGTCAAAATGATGGTGAAAAATAACAATAAACAACCTAAAACAATAGATTTATGAACACCTTAATGAGAACCCTATACACCGTAGTATTTGCATCCACCTTGATGCTGCTATACAACTGCAAGCCCCAGGGTCCGAAGGAGGCACTGTTAGGAAACGCTGCCGTAAAAGCCTATGTACCTCCCGGACAATATGACGAGTTTTATAACTTCGTCTCAGGAGGTTTTAATGGACAAATGTCGGTCTATGGAATACCCTCTGGACGACTCCTTAAAATAGTACCTGTCTTTTCTGTATTTCCGGAAAACGGATATGGTTACAGCGAAGAATCGAAACCAATGCTGAATACCTCTCATGGTTTTGTGCCTTGGGATGACTTGCATCACATAGCGCTGTCAACAACCAAAGGAGAGCATGATGGACGCTGGGCTTTTGCAAACGGGAATAACACGCCTCGTGTAGCCCGTGTTGACCTGGCTTCTTTCCGAACTATGGAGATTCTGGAAATTCCAAACAGTGGTGGTAATCACTCCTCACCATTTATTACAGAGAATACGGAATACCTGGTTGCTGGAACCCGATTTAGTGTACCTATGGGGGATAATAGAGATGTACCTATCAGTTCATACAAAGAAAACTTTAAAGGATCCATCAGCTTTATCAAGGTAAATCAGGAAACGGGACGAATGAATATTGAGTTTCAATTGAGAACGCCTGGCTTCAACTATGATTTGAGCAGGGCGGGCAAAGGTCCATCTCACGGTTGGTTTTTCTTTTCTACCTACAACACAGAGCAAGCACACACCTTATTGGAGGTAAACGCTTCACAAAATGATAAAGACTTTATCATGGCGGTGAACTGGAAAAAGGCAGAAGAATATCTGGCACAAGGAAAAGGTAAAATTGAGAAGGCTGACTATGCCCACAATACATACGATGAGCACACACACTCAGCTACCAGCACCATGTTGAACGAGGTGACCGTTTTGGATGTTACCGAGTTGAAGGATATTGTTTACTTTATACCTTGTCCTAAATCCCCTCATGGTACCGACGTTGACCCTACCGGTGAATATATTGTTGGTAGTGGCAAACTGGCGGCCATTATGCCGGTGTTTTCCTTCACCAAACTCCAGAAAGCAATTGCCGACAAAGACTTTGAAGGCGACTTTGATGGGATACCCGTAGTACGTTATGAAGCGGCTCTTTATGGGGAGGTGAAAAAACCCGGACTGGGTCCATTACATACTGAGTTTGATAATAACGGAAATGCGTATACCTCCATGTTTGTATCTTCTGAAATTGTGAAAT
Source organism: uncultured Ohtaekwangia sp. (assembly GCA_964436055.1). Classification (GTDB taxonomy): domain Bacteria; phylum Bacteroidota; class Bacteroidia; order Cytophagales; family Cyclobacteriaceae; genus ELB16-189. The sequence continues at coordinate 5,556 of CAYTBO010000028.1, read as the reverse complement.
GGAATGTTAAAACATTGGAAGTTTTGGATCGCGTTCCAACTTATTATTCTATTGGTCACTTAAGTGTACCCGGAGGCCCCACCGCCAAGCCCTATGGGAAATATGTGATTGCCTATAACAAAATTACTAAGGATCGTTATTTGCCCACAGGACCGGAACTGACCCAAAGTGCTCAGCTTTATTCTATTGACGGTGACAAGATGCAGTTGCTTCTTGACTTTCCTACTACGGGCGAGCCTCACTATGCTGAAGCGTTACCGGCAAGCCTGATCAGGGATAAGTCTGTTAAGATTTTTAAAATTGAAGAAAACCAACACCCCTATGCCGCGCTGGGTGAAGGCAAAACCAAGGTAGAACGCAAAGGAAAAGAAGTACATGTGTATATGACAGCCATTCGTTCTCACCTTACCCCGGATAATATCGAAGGGGTTCGTGTTGGAGATGAAGTATATTTCCACGTAACTAATCTGGAGCAGGATTGGGATGTGCCTCATGGGTTTGCAATTCGCGGAGCCACCAATGCAGAAATATTGATTATGCCGGGGGAAACGCAGACACTGCTTTGGAAGCCATTAAAAGTTGGCGTAGTGCCGTTCTACTGTACAGACTTCTGTTCAGCACTGCACCAGGAAATGTCGGGGTATGTGAGAGTATCTCCTGCAGGTAGTAATACGCCATTAAAATTCTCAACCGGAGCTGAAGAGTAATCAGTTCAGGAGCGAGCCTGTTTTATCATAGTTTACAGGTTTGAGATGGAGGTTGCCTCCTGACCATGTCGGGAGGCGCCTTTTTAAAAGTTCAATAATAAATGAAGAAATTAAAACCAGTTTCCAGAGTAACTGTTGCATTGTGTTCGTTGGCATTAATTTCCACCTATTTTGTTCCGTTGTGGCAAATACTAATGTGGGCTCCGCAATATCCGGAGGGATTGGAAATGAAAATATGGATTGATACGCTGACAGGCGATGTGAGAACCATTAGTGCATTGAACCATTATATTGGCATGAAACACATCGAAGTGGAAATGTTTCCGGAATTTGGATATATGATTTATATCGTTGGTTTTATGATTGGCTTTGGATTACTGGCTGCGCTGATCAACAAACGATACATGCTTATTAGTTTTATTTTGCTAATGGTTTTGGCCGGCATTGGCGCCCTGGTAGATTTTTATTTATGGGGTTATGACTATGGCCACAACCTGAACCCGCAAGCACCAATTGTTATACCCGGCATGGCCTATCAGCCACCGCTTATCGGGACAAAAATGCTCCTTAACTTTACCGCATTCTCCGGACCTGATTTTGGCGGATGGGTTTTTATTGTTGTGGCTCTTGTACTCTTTGCCATATTGTTTTATGAAATTAAGATTAATAAAAGGGCTGCCGCTGTTATAATTTTCGCATTGATGTTTGGTCTGACATCCTGCTCCACAGAGCCGGAACCATTGGAATACGGCAAGGATGTTTGTCACTTTTGTAAAATGACTATAATGGACGCTCGATTCGGTGCTGAGTTGGTAACCAAAAAGGGGAAGATTTATAAGTTTGACGATATCAATTGTTTTTTAAGTTTTTATAATTCGGAGATTGAAGATCCGGCAAACTTCGCTCATCGGTTGGTAGTAGACTTTGATCAGCCCGGTGTTTTAAAAGATGCATCCAACGCGCATTATATAAAGTCGAAATTGATTAAAAGTCCCATGGCCAGCCAAGTAGCGGCCTTTGAAGATTATAAAGCGATGGAAAATTATAAGAAGGAGTGGAAAGGTATCTACATGTCGTGGGGAGAGGTGGTAACCCAGTTTAAATGAGGAGCATTATAATCATTTTTCTATTTTTAATTTCTTTTCTATCTGCTGCCACTACATGGAAGGTAGGATCAACTCATTCACTAACATCTATTCAGGAAGCTTTAGTAAAGGCCAATAACGGTGACACGATTTTGATTCATGATGGTATTTACAAGGAAGGTAATATTCATATCAATAAAGAGGTTGTACTAATCGGAGTTGGCAATCCGGTAGTTGATGGAGAAAATCAATTTGAAATCTTTACTGTTTCTGCTCATAACGTTGTTATCCGCAACCTAACTATTCGCAACACAGGTATTTCCAGTATGCATGACCTTGCCGCCATATCCGGTAAGAATTCAACTAATCTTTATTTAAGTGATAATCGAATTGAAAACGGATTTTTTGGCATTCACCTGGCTAACTGTAAATCCAGTGTGATTGAGAATAATACATTAACAGCAACCTCGATGGTAGATCATGCCAATGGCAATGGTATCCATCTGTGGAAGAGTGATGGTATCATTGTAAGAAACAACAAAGTGGAAGGTCATCGCGATGGAATTTATTTCGAGTTTGTGACCAATTCGGTTATCGAAAACAATACAAGTATTAACAACCTTAGGTATGGTCTGCATTTTATGTTTTCGCATAATGACGAATACCGGGGAAATTTGTTTAAGAATAATGGATCCGGAATAGCTGTTATGTATTCCAGGGGTGTAACTATGCGTGACAACCGGTTTGAGGAAAACTGGGGTGCTTCGGTTTTTGGATTACTGTTGAAAGAAATTAGTGAGAGCACCATAGAGAACAATATTTTTTTAAGAAATACGGTGGCCATTTACATGGAAGCTTGTAGCCGCAGCCAATTCAAAGGCAATGAATTCAGAGAAAATGGGTGGGGAATTAAATTGCAAGCCAGTTGTGATGATAATGTGTTTGAGAAGAACAACTTTATTGCCAATTCATTCGATATGGGTACCAATGGTACGATGACCTTAAATACCATATCAGGAAACTATTGGGACAAATATTCTGGATATGATCTCAACAAGGATGGGATCGGTGACGTGCCCTTTCATCCCGTTAGTTTATATTCTATGATTGTTGAAAAGATGCCAACCGCGGTGATGCTGTGGCGGAGTTTTTTGGTTTTTTTGTTGGACAGGGCCGAAAAAGTGATTCCGGTGGTAACGCCTGAGAATCTTAAAGACGAAGCTCCCGTAATGAAATCCTATGATATCAGTATATAAGATCTGTAAAAAGTTTGGATCCCTGCAGGTATTGAAATCCATTACGGCTGATTTTGAACCAGGACGATCCTATGCCTTGATCGGCCCCAATGGATCGGGAAAAACTACCTTGATCAAAAGTATCCTGGGTATGGTCATTGTTGATGAAGGAAAAGTTGAAGTGGATGGTAAATCAATCAGGAACCAATGGGATTATAGAAGGCAGATTGGCTACATGCCCCAAATAGGCCGGTATCCGGACAACGTGAGCATTGGTCAATTATTTACCATGATGAAAGATCTGCGATCGGATTGTAAGGACCTGGATGAAGAATTGATTGAAGGTTTTGAGTTGGATAAAATCTTAAACAAACGCATGCATACGCTTTCCGGTGGCACACGGCAAAAAGTAAGCGCAGCATTGGCTTTTTTATTTAATCCAAAGGTGTTGATTCTGGATGAACCTACCGCAGGGCTGGACCCGATAGCGGTGGAGGTAATCAAAGAAAAAATACAACGCGAAATGGATGGCGATAAAATTTTTATTATCACTTCTCACATCATGAGCGATCTGGATGAACTGTCATCCTATGCGTTATATCTTGACAATGGAACACTAATTTTCAATGATTCCATTGCCATACTCAAGGAAGAAACAGGAGAATTGAAATTGGGTAAGGCTATTGCCACCATCATGAAGCGAAACCGAAAACACCAGGTAGCATGATAAAAATTGCAAAATATGTTTTGCTTGATATCCTTAGAAACAGGTTTGTACTGCTTTATACATTTTTCTTGTTGCTTGTCACCATGTCTATGTTTAGCCTCGAAGGTAACTCAGATAAGGCCATATTGAGTTTATTGAATATTATTTTGATGGTAGTACCCTTGGTGAGTATTATTTTTACCACCATACATTTTTTCAATTCCTATGAATTTATCGAACTATTGTTGTCGCAACCGATCAACCGAAGGACCATTTTCCTTAGCGAATATGTAGCTGTCTCGCTTGCTCTGTGTATTTCCTATGTTGTAGGAATCGGCATACCGGTCACTATCTTCAGTTTGGGCACTGATACCGTTTACCTGATCGTGTCGGGTATGTTACTCACTTTGGTATTTGTCTCTCTGGCATTCAGTGCTGTGGTGCTGACCCGCGATAAAGCCAAAGGAATCGGGATTGCGTTGCTGTTCTGGTTTTATTTTACATTAATCTATGATGGGTTTATTCTTTATGTGATTTACGCCTTCAATGATTATCCTTTGGATAAGGTCACACTGGCATTGGTATCATTAAATCCTGTAGACCTTGCCAGGATTATCATTTTACTCAAATTGGATATTTCTGCGCTGATGGGATACACGGGTGCCTTTTACAAACAATTTTTTGGCAGCAGTATGGGCATTATCTATTCCTTTTTGTTGTTGCTGGTGTGGGCCGCGGTTCCACTTCTGATTTCGCTTCAAAAATTCCAGCGAAAAGATATTTAGGGTTCTCACCCCAAGGTCGATTGTGGAGTATCTCCTTCGCACCCCTAACCCCTAAAGGGGAACCCTAATATCATCCTCGTTTGCAACGAGGATGTGGGACTGATGCGTTTGTAACGCATTTGTTTTCCTCAAGCCAAGGTGCGTGTCCTCACGCACCTGCGTTTATTGTTTGAACCTCACCCCAACGGTTATTGTAGTGGGCCTGAAAAATTGTGCTGCCCTCTCCAAATGAAGAGGAGCAAGTTCGATGGTGCATTAGCTGCTGTCGCACTAACCCCTGAGGGGGCACATCAGCGCGCCAAGCCAAGGTTTGTGTCCTCACGCACCCGTGGGCGTTATTCATCATGTGAATATTAAAAAAATGGTGAGTTGTTTGTGATTGTGATCATAAAGAAGGATTCGGCATTGATTTACTTTCAGGGTAAGGTTTCCATATGACAAATATCATTGCTGGTGATTATATCATCGGCCAAATTTACAGACACAAACCAATCACTATACCTATGAAATCATTTCCGTTATTTATACTTCTGCTGGCGGCCATGTTTGTTGCTTGTAGTTCGGGAGAACAAAATCAATCTGCTTCAGCTAGCTCTGCGCCTATAGGGGCTGGCCAATCCGCTGTTGCAGATGATGTGTCTCAACAAAATATTGTGCAGGTGGCAGTGGGCTCGGCAGACCATTCTACCCTGGTGGCTGCATTGAAAGCGGCAGCCTACGTGGATGCCCTGGCCAATGCAGGTCCGTTTACTGTGTTTGCTCCCACCAACGAAGCCTTCAATAAATTGCCTGCTGGCACAGTAGAAGATTTGGTAAAACCTGAAAACCAGGCCAAACTAAGGGAGATACTGGAATATCATGTTTATATCGGTGTGATCCGGGAGAACATGATGAAGGACGGACTGAAACTCAATCAGGCCAATACCAAAAATGTTTTGTTGGCCAAAAGTAATGATAGATACACCGTCAATGGTGCCAATATACTGGCGACCGTACCTTGCTCCAACGGCATTATCTATGTGGTGGATAAGGTATTGA
>CAYTBO010000027.1:0-37100 GCA_964436055.1 uncultured Ohtaekwangia sp. | reverse complement strand
TCATGGCAGAAATTAAACCAGAAGAAATATCAGCAATTTTACGGGAGCAGTTGTCTAACGCTCGTACAAGCGCTGAGTTGGAAGAAATTGGAACAGTGCTTACCATCGGTGATGGCGTAGCGCGTATTTATGGTCTTACCAAGGCCCAGGCCGGGGAACTACTACAATTCGAGAATGGGCTGCGTGCGATGGTATTAAACCTTGAAGAAGACAATGTCGGAGCTGTGTTGTTAGGCGAATCTAAAGGAATTCGAGAAGGAGACACAGTAAAGCGCACAGGCCTTATTGCCTCCATCAAAGTTGGCGATGGCGTTTTAGGAAGGGTTGTGGATACATTGGCAGAGCCTATTGATGGCAAAGGACCGCTAACCGGAGAGTTGTTTGAAATGCCGCTTGAGCGAAAAGCACCCGGTGTTATTTTCCGTCAACCGGTAAACGAACCGCTTCAAACCGGTATCAAAGCGATTGACTCAATGATTCCTATTGGCCGTGGCCAGCGGGAGTTGATTATTGGTGATCGACAAACAGGTAAAACTGCGGTAGCGATTGATACCATAATCAACCAAAAGGAATTTTACGAAAAGGGTAAGCCTGTATATTGTATTTATGTGGCTATAGGTCAGAAGGCTTCAACAGTGGCTGGGATAGTAAGCACATTAGAAAAGGCCGGAGCCATGGATTATACGGTAATTGTATCGGCATCAGCCTCTGATCCGGCTCCTATGCAATTCTTTGCTCCATTTACAGGAGCTGCAATTGGTGAGTTCTTCCGCGACACAGGGAGACCGGCCCTGGTAATTTATGATGACCTTTCTAAACAAGCCGTAGCTTACCGCGAGGTATCGCTGTTGCTAAGAAGGCCTCCCGGACGCGAAGCTTATCCTGGAGACGTTTTCTACCTTCACTCACGCTTACTTGAACGTGCTGCCAAGATCATCAACAATGATGAGATTGCTTCGAAAATGAATGATTTGCCTCCATCACTCAAAAAGAAAGTGAAAGGCGGAGGTTCGCTTACGGCACTACCTGTAATTGAAACACAAGCCAATGATGTATCGGCTTATATTCCCACCAACGTAATTTCCATTACAGACGGACAGATATTCCTTGAGACAAACCTGTTTAATTCCGGTATTCGTCCAGCCATCAACGTGGGTATTTCTGTATCACGCGTAGGTGGGTCAGCTCAAATCAAATCAATGAAAAAGGTAGCCGGAACATTGAAACTTGACCAGGCTCAATTCAGAGAGCTGGAGGCGTTTTCGAAATTTGGTTCCGACCTTGATGCTTCTACCAAACTTACCATTGAGCGAGGAAGAAGAAATACTGAAGTGTTGAAACAACCTCAATACGCTCCCGTACCCGTAGAGGAGCAAGTGGCAATGATTCTTGCATCCACCAAAGGATTTATTGATAAGGTTCCAGTAAATAAAGTAAGAGATTTTGAAAAAGAATTTGTCGGCTTATTGAAAGCACAGTATGCCACAGTGCTTGATAATTTCAGGGCTGGGAAAATGGAAGATGCAGACGTTGAAACCATTAAGAAAGTAGCTACTGAGTTAGCTTCAAACTATTAAGAGAACAGAATAAATGGCCAGTTTAAAGGAAGTAAAAAGCAGGATTTCTTCGATTATTTCGACTCAGCAGATAACCAAAGCCATGAAAATGGTGGCGGCTGCGAAGTTGAGAAAATCACAGGACAGGATTATCCAGATGAGGCCTTTTGCTCTAAAGCTGTCCGAGGTTTTGAGAAATGTATCAGGCACAAGCGATGGTGGGCAAAACTGGTATAGTGACGTTCGTGACATCAACCGTGTATTGATTGTTGTTGTTACTGCCGACCGTGGACTTTGTGGCTCCTTTAACACAAATATTTTCAAGGCGAGTCTGAAGTTGATTCAGGATAAATACGTAAAACAAAAAGAAAATGGAGGGCTGACGATATTGCCAATTGGGAAAAAATCGCTTGAGTTCTTTAAGAAGCGAAACTATAAAGTTGAAGAAGGCTATTGGAATTTGTTGCAGAACCTCACATTCGACAAGGTGTCCGGAGCGGCGACCTATATGATGGATTCATTCAAAGAGGGAAAATACGATAAGATTGAGATCGTATACAATGAATTCAAGAACGTGGCAACTCAAATCCTACGGGAGGAAGAGTTTCTTCCCATCATGCCATCGGCTGCCGAGGGCAGGCGTACCGCGATCGATTACATTTTTCAGCCCGATCGCGAAGAAATTGTAACGGGGATTATCCCGAAATCTTTAAAAGTACAGCTTTTCAAAGCGGTACTAGACTCCAATGCTGCTGAAAATGGAGCAAGGATGACGGCCATGGATAAGGCAACGGAGAACGCCGGGGAACTGCTAAAGGAGCTGAAGTTAACCTATAATCGTACGCGTCAAGCCGCGATCACCAAGGAGATTTTGGAGATTGTTGGTGGAGCTGAGGCTTTGAAGGCGTCATAGTAGATGGAATAATTTTTCGATAACGGAAGCTCTCAGTTGAGAGCTTTCTCTTTTTTATGAAGTTACTTTCGGATTCCTATCGACTATTGAATATTCTAAGCATTGATGTGGCATTAGGGGCTACGGTTTCTGGAATTTTTTTTACAGAAATTTTTAAAGTAAAGGCTACTCTTCAGGATTTTTTATGTTTGGGGCTTGCAGTCTGGATTATTTACACAACGGATCACCTGCTGGATGTGAGACAAATGAAACAGAAAGCCTCAACGGTAAGGCATCAGTTTCATCAAAAATATTATCATGTTTTACTTAGGATAACCGGATTCCTCAGCGTGTCCCTTTTGATTTTAATATTATTCCTTACGAAACAGACACTTATTTGGGGAGGTGGGCTAGGGTTGTTGGTCATCGTTTACCTTTTTTTCCAGCGGAAGCTTGGTTTTACTAAGGAATTGGTTGGTGCATTTCTCTATAGCTCGGGTGTGGTGTTGCCTGCTTTGGCAATTTATGATCATCCCTATTCCGTAAAAAATTCAGTTCCGGTGATACTATTTTTTAGCATAGCACTTACCAACCTGATATTATTCTCCTGGTTTGACAAAGAGCGGGACTTAATACACAATCATTCTTCGATTGCCACGCGGGTGGGCGCATCGAAAACTAAAATGGCATTGTATTTCTTATTTGTATTGCTATCAGCTCTTTTGACTCTCCTTTATTTTCAACACACAGACCCTTGGCCAATTGTTATATTTACCCTTATGACATTGACGCTTCTCATCATTTTTTTACTCTCCGTGTGGTTTTCAATTGAGGATAGGTACAGACTTGCAGGAGACGCTATATTTTTGATTCCTGTCATTTACTTATCGGCTTGATGAGTGAACGTAAATTGAACCGATTTGATGTAATTGCTCCTTACTACGATAGGCTGGCAACCCTAGTATTTGGTAAGGCAATAAAGCAAGCTCAATTGACTCACCTGAAATCAATCCCTGCGGCTGCTCACATTCTTGTTTTAGGTGGAGGCACGGGATGGTGGCTCAACGAATTGCTGAAAACAAACACAAAATGTACAATACACTACATTGATGCTTCGACTGAGATGCTTCGCCTGGCGAAGTTGAATTCCAAAGATTCATCAAGAATTCACTTTGTGCACGGAACGGATACCGATATTCCGGCTATTCATTTTGATGCGGTCATTACTTATTTCTTTTTGGATATGTTTGAAGAGGATCAGCTAATTCAGGTTGTCACACGAATAGGGAAAAGCATGAAACCAAACACCATTTGGATCGTATCGGAATTTGCTAACGGCAGGTATTGGCATAAAGCCTTATTGTGGGTGATGTATTGGTTCTTCAGAACAACAAGAGCTATCGATTCTGAAAAATTACCGCAATGGAAAAATACGATGGAAGCAAATGGATTTAAGTTAAGAAAATCAAAAACTTATTTTGGAGAATTTATATATAGCCAAATCTATCTCAATTGCTAATTAATATCTTCACCCCGAATGTATCAATTTTAGTATCTTGCCTATTGGCAAATTAAATTTTACTTATCTGAATATGAAATTCGGGCTAATGATTTTGATTTCGGCATTTCTGCTCTCCTGTAAGCAGGAGGCATCTCCACCATTACCTCTGATTGAAGTGCCGGTTAAGCCAACCAAAATTCTGAATGCAGCTTTTTTGATAATCGATGGGGTTTATAATTCAGAACTTGTGGCGCCAATGGATGTATTGCACCATACTGTTTTTCATACCGATCCCGGCATACGTGTTTTTACTGTCTCTCAATTCAAAGATCCTGTTACTACCTTTGAGGGCTTAAGGTTGATTCCCGATTTTGCGTTTAGTACAGACTCTATTCCTCCCATTGATATTCTCATTGTCCCTAGTGCTGAGCATAGCATGGATGCTGACTTAAAAAATACAGCACTTACCAATTTTGTAAAGGAGAATGGAAGGAAAGCGACTTATATTATGTCGTTGTGTGACGGTGCGTTTGTGCTGGCCAATGCGGGATTACTGGATACGTTTGAATGCACTACTTTTCCGGCAGATGTACAACGATTCAAAGAGGCATTTCCGCATTTGAAAGTACATGAGAATATCAGTTTTGTGAGTGATGGAAAAGCGATTACGTCTGCTGGTGGGGCAAAATCTTATGATCCGGCTTTGTTTCTGGTAGAACACTTGTATGGCAGACAGGTTGCTGAAGGGATTGCCACGGGCCTTGTGATTGATTGGGATTTGAATAAAGTAAAACATATCAAAACCGGATACTAATGGAAGTCTCAAGAAGTTTTCAGGTACCTGCGCTTGTCATTTCAATTTCAATGAAAGCTTTATCTTGCCATTTATGCACAATAAGTAGACATGAACAAAATTATTATTGGTACATCTGGAAGTTCGACAATGGAATCGAAATTGATGAGGATAAGATTGCCAACATTTTTGATATGGTTTACCTGACGAGTGAGGTTTCGGATGGATCTGGTCTTGGATTGTATATTGTAAAAAATGCTGCGGATAAATTACACGGATTGATTGAAGTATCCAGTAAAACGAAATCAAGGAACTTCTTTTAAAATAGAAATACGCAACCTAGATAGCGGTCAGTATGGTGATTAAGGAAGTTAGTAGTAAAGCCGAAGCGAAAGCATTTTTGCAGTTGCCCGTGAAGCTGTATCGTGGGAACACCAATTGGATTCGCCCACTTGATAAAGATATCGAGTCAGTTTTTGATAAGAATAAAAATAAGACTTTTCGTCATGGCGAATGTTGTCGGTGGTTGCTGCAGGATTCAAATGGAGAACTCATTGGCAGGGTAGCAGCTTTTGTAAATCAGAAAACAGTAAAGAAAGGAAATGATCAACCCACAGGGGGCATGGGCTTCTTTGAATGCATTAATGATCAGAATGCAGCTTACAAATTATTTGACCAATGTAAGAGTTGGTTGCAGGAAAGAGGGATGGAGGCTATGGATGGACCCATAAATTTTGGCAATAAAGACAGGTGGTGGGGGTTGTTGGTTGAAGGATTTGACCGAGATCCCAACTATCAATGCAATTATAACTTTCCATATTATCAGCATTTTTTTGAGTCATACGGATTTCAGATTTATTTCAAACAGTTTACTTTCGCCAGAAAAGTGATGGAGCCGCTTTCTCCAAAACTGGCAGCAAAGGCCCAACGACTTGCCACTGATCTGGATTATGAGTTCAGGCATTTGCGCAAAGATGAAATTGGTAAACTTTCTGGTTACATAAGAACGGTTTATAATAAGGCCTGGGCTAATCGGGCAGAAACTCCTGAGCTCACAGAATTGCAGGCTAAATTAATAGTAAAGCAGATGAAGCCAATCATGGATGTGCGGCTTTTGTATTTTGGATTTTATAAAGGCGAACCTATTTCTTTTTATCTTTCCTTGCCTGAGATCAACCAGATATTTAAGTATGTTAACGGGAAATTAGATTGGGTGGGAAAATTAAAATTTTTGTGGCATCAGCTGATGAAGACCAACAGGAAGGCTTTCGGTATACTGTTTGGCATCGTGCCCGAACATCAGGGAAAAGGAGTGGATGGAGCGATGGTACAGTCAGCCCGGGAGGTGCTCCAGGAAAAATACAAAAGATATGATGAGTATGAGATGAACTGGATTGGTGATTTTAATCCTAAGATGATCATTGTTGTAGAGCAAGTGGGTGCGCATATTTGCAAAGTACATCACACCTATAGAAAGATATTCGATGAGCAAAAGCCATTTAGACGACACCCCATTTTAAATTAGTGTATGGAGCCTGTTGAAGAAGAAACAAAATCGAGGTTTTTGTTTAGAAACCTGGCGAAAGGATTGCTATGGTTTGCTGTCATCATTACTGCATTCATTCTGCTGGAAGATTATATTCAGAATAATTTTCGCTCGCAGATTGAACAAATGTACGATAGCGTATTATTGTTCTACGGAATCTTTACCCTTTCAGAAATTATTTTTGGATTGATTCCACCGGAATTTTTTATGTATGTCTATATTTTAAATCACATACCGCTCCAAAATTATATTATCGATTTATCTGCCCTTACAATTATTTCTTATGGTGCAGGTGTAGTTGGTTATTATATTGGGCGCAATTTTTCCAAGACTGAGTTCTTTTCAAAGGTAAGCGAAAGATATCTTGGGCAGTATCAGAATAACCTAAGGAAGTATGGAGGCTACCTGGTGTTGGTTGGTGCTATAACACCTGTACCCTATTCGGCTATGTGTATGTTGGCAGGGTCAATCAATTTTCCGTTAAAATCATTTTTACTGATTTCAATTTCGAGAATAATCCGTTTTGCAGCCTACGGATGGATGGTATGGAGTTTCCCCAATTTTTTTAATGGATAAAAAGACCTGACCAGTTTTTAAAAACCGCCAGGTCTGGAATACATCAAGTTGTCTTTTTGGCTGGGCACGTATTTAGCCCGACAATGGCATACAAAGGGCAAAAACTCACGAAACTGGTAAGTAAAAACACGGCACTTGCAACCATTAATACCAGCCCTAGTGTTCCGGTGATCGTTTGGGTAAAGTAAAGAGAAGTAAATACAATAGCCAGGATAATTCTAATCACTCTGTCGGCATTTCCCATGTTCTTTTTCATATCAATAAGATTTTAAGGTTAGAAAATTAATTAATCATCCATACGATCAAATAAATGATCCCAAAGCACAGCAGGCATACAATTGCCAGTTTGACGAATTTTGGATTCATTTTGTATAAATGTTCAAACAAGGTATTTCAATTCGTATCAACAAACAGTGACTTTTGTCACAATGGTGAAATTTTTGGAGTGGAACTGTTAAGGTTTAAGTAAAGTTTTTTCAAAAGCTGATTTCTCTACCAAATCGCGGCTGAAGTATACCGGAAAATGCTTGTCATTAGCCCATAGAGGAAAAAGATTTGAATAAAATTTATTCTCGGGGTCTCCACTTTGGCCTGGAGCAAGGGTAAACATGGATTTGTCCCAATCTTCAGTATCTACCACAATTCTGAACGTAGCGCCATGCGTCTGATTATCTCCATTGCCGGTCATACCCGGGGTTGAACCATACCCACCTCGTGGCAAAGGGCCAACTTCCAATTTTTTACGCATTGCAGCATTGGCGGCATTACTCAATGGATGCTTGATTAACACATGATGATAAGCTGGCTGACCATATTGCCATTTCTTTATATCACTTCCCAGTTTCTTATTTAGATCACCGATAGCGTCATTGAGTGCCTTTATGAGAAATTCATCTCTGGCAACGACAGAATTCGTTCCGAACTCAGGACGTGCGGTTTGAATCCAATCGATGACATTGCTCAAGGGAAGATAACGTACCAGATCGCGTGCATTTTCTGGAACAAACAGTGGTTTGATATTACTTTGCAATCGATCTTCCCAGGCTTTGTATATAGCCGCTTCGATTGAATTTTTACTCATTACGAAATCCCATGTAGTCAACATTTGCCGGGCAGCTTCGGTCGTCTTATCCGTTGACTTTAATTCCGATAGTAGAGGTATTAAAGTTCTTGCAGGGATAGACAAATAATCTGCTTGTAGTCTCATCATGTCTCCAATGGAAAACTTTCTATTCATCGCCAGTACCTCGTTGATGCGGTCAGCGCGATAGCTTTCCGCCCAGCTCCATCCCACGGCATTGCGATGAGGATAGTTATCCGGCACCAGATTTTCATTAGCAGTTGCAAGAAACCCTTCTACAGGGTTATAAATACTGGGCAAGGATTTGATCGGCAAATATCCTGACCACTCGTACCTGCCATCTCCTGGTACTGGCACCATACCGCTCCAGTTTTTACGAATAGGTGCAATGCCCACAACCTGCCAGCCAATGTTACCTTTTTTGTCGGCCCAGATCATATTCTCTCCCGGAAGGTGACTGTAAGAACAAGCATCTCTGAATTCCTCCCAGGTTGTAGCCTGATCCATTCTAAGGCTGGCCAGATAGGGAGAACCTCCGATATCCATCCAACCGGCTCGTACAGCATACGCAATATTATTTTTTTCATCGAAAAAAGTAACTGGCCCATGACGTGTATACCGATGTACCACGTCTACATCGGGTCTACCTTTTACTTTGATCACTTCATTTTCCAAACGCATGTTCTCCCATCCGCCCTGATATTTGTACTGGTTTTTATTGGCTGGATTGAGTTCATAGACATAAAGATCTTCGCTATCAATTTCAAATACGGTAAGCCCCCACGCGCCATAGTCATTGTGTCCTATGGAAATTCCAGGTATGGTTGGCTCCCCACCTCCAACGACATTCCACCCGGGTGCATTCAGGTGCACCATATACCGAAGGGAAGGCACTGATATAGCACGATGAGGATCATTAGCCAATAGCGGATACTTACTTTGTGAATATTTTCCGCTAACAATCCAGTTGTTGCTCCCGATTACCTGGCGCTCCTGATCCATTACATTTTGATAGGCTTCTTCATCAAGGCTGGCCAGATATCGGTATTCATCAAGATTTGTATTGTTGGATGCCACCAAATCTTCCGGGGCAAAAGCAACAGTTTTTCTGAAGGCATTGTAAAGTTCAATTACATCATCAAAGAGTCTTTCTGTATTAATGACAGGATCGAGATCAAGCAATGGATCCCCCGGTCCAAAATTTTCCAACGCCTTAACTTTTTCAGCACCAAGGCGGGCTACCATTCTACCTACCTGAATTTCTTCGGTAAGATTCATCACCAATCCCTGATGCCGGGAGATAACAATATCAGGAGTCCACTTTTGGGGTTTGGTGTTCAGCAATTGAAATTCAAGGGGGAGTAGTTTCGGATTTTTTTCAGTTTCTGTGATATAGGCATTTACTCCGGCTGTATATGTATTGATGATTGTTTCACCGCGATCGTGGTAGTGATTCAGCTCTTGTTTTAAATCGCCTCGGAATCTAAAAAGTCTAGCGCCAATATCTCTTTTGATTTCTCTTGATCCTAAAAGTTCAGCCACTGTCCCTGTGGCTTGTCTGCGCCACACCTCAAATTGGAACAACCTGTCTTTCGCTGCACAATACCCTTGTGCAAAGAATAGGTCATGCTCATTTTTAGCATAAATATGATTGACTCCATATTGATCGCGTATCACCTCAACCGGCTCCTTGAGTCCTGATACAGTAAGTGATGTTTGAGAGAAAACTATAAATGGAAATAAAATGAATAGAAGAAACGTTGCTTTCATAACTTTGGTTTGGTACCAAAAAGTACCATTAACGGAATGTAATTAAAAGCAGAAAGTGATAAGTGGAATGGATGTTAGTCAGATGCTCGATTACTGCTAATGATCACCTTCCAAATGGTCCAATTGTCTTAGCTTTTTGGCTTTCCATCCCGTAAAACCCACGACCAGCAACGTCATCGAGCCGCCAAAAACAACGGAAGCAACAGCCCCCATAATTTTAGCCGTTGCGCCCGATTCAAAAGCACCAATTTCATTGGAAGAGCCCACAAAGATACTATTCACGGCTGAAACCCTTCCCTTCATGTTTTCAGGAGTTCGGGTATGGATAAGCGTACTTCGGATGATCATACTAATACTATCGAACACACCACTGAGGATTAACATAACAAGAGAAAAAATAAAACTGGTGGATAGTCCAAAGCCAATCATGCTAACGCCAAATCCGGCAACGCTATAGAGCATAATTTTGCCGGTATTTCTTCTAATAGGATTATGGGTGATATAAAAGGCCATAAGAACGGCACCAAGCGCCGGTGCTGCCCGCAGCATCCCAAGGCCCTGCGGCCCAACGGCCAGAATTTCTGCAGCAAAGATGGGGAGTAAGGCCACTGCCCCACCAAACAACACGGCAAACATGTCCAGACTGATTGCCCCCAGAATGATTTCTGTTTTCATAACAAATCTAAGCCCTGATTTTATTTTTTCCCTAACACCTTGTTCTTCGGATGCGGGAGGCACAGCACGCGCCGGTATCATGGCATAAAAAACTAAACCGCTTACGATAAGCATGACATCGGCAAGATAGGCGGCTGATATACCGAACAAGGCATAGATAAATCCTGCAATCAGGGGCCCCACAATGGATGCGATAAGCCAGAAAGTTGTATTTAATGAAATAGCATTGCCGTACAAAAGCCTTGGAATCAATTGAGGCATAAAGGAAAAATTGGCCGGAGATAAAAACCCTCGTGCGATGCCACTGATGAATATGATCAGGTAAATTGGAAAGGTTCCGTAATCAAGAACAAATGCTCCTACATCAAGAGTAAAGGAAAGCAGGGCGAAAGCACAAAATAGCAGGGCAGAGAGTGTAAAGAGGATGATCTTTTTTCTTGAAATGATATCAGCGATATGACCTGCATAGAGGGATACGGTAATGGCCGGTGCGGCTTCTGCCAATCCAATCAGACCCAAAGCCAGGGGATCATGTGTTATTTCGTACAACTGCCACCCCACTATGGTTGCCTGGAGATGGATCGCCAACGTGGTACATTGCCTGGCAAAAATAAAAAATCGGAAATCCCTAATCTTGAATGCCGCATAAGGGTCAGCGTTTTTTGCCATTGGTTTCCTTAGCTATGAGTTGATTGATGGCATTAACGGCAAGGCCTCTCCGCTGAGAGCGTTTACCTGTAATTTCTATATAGGGAGTCGGTTGTATTTCCAATTCACTTTTATAGATATTCCAAAGCGATTCCCTTGCCCTGGGATGCTCACGTTGTGGATCTTCCTCCCAAGGCAGGTCAATATAGGTTAGCAGGTAAAGATCGTAAGTCTGCGCCTGCATTAGTTGAATAATTTTTTTCTCACAGTGTCCATACTTGTACTCACTCCAGATTTTGATCACCAACAAATTTGTGTCACAGATCATCACCTTGTCGGCTTGTGCCAATGCATCAGCTTCCAATTTTACCTGGCCAATAGCAATCTTCAGCAGATCAGGTTCATCGTATGGACGATTCAAGGTATCAAGATAGGTTCTTGCGTATTCCTTTACCCAGGTGGTATTATAATATGCTGCAAGGAAAGCCGACAGCTCGGATTTACCTGTACATTCAGGGCCAACAACCGCTACTTTTTTAATTTGGCTATTTGCCACCATCGTGTTTAATGTATCTTGTAATTATAATCAATCGGATTTATCGTTTAAAAGGCTTTATTCCAACCCAATTAGCGGATTACATGTCAATTTTCAATAAATCCGTTCATATATTTACATTTCCGACAAAGATGAAATGGCTGTGCACAAAGTTCACCCAAAGGCATGATAATAAGCCTGGCCATTCCATATGTCCTTAGATATAAATTATTAACATACGAAATAGTGAAGCGTAGAAAAGCAATAAAGCAAATAGGATTGGGCCTCTCTGCCGGATGGATGCTGCCACAACTGCTAACTTCCTGTGCCAAGGATGACCCGGGGCCGGAAATTCCGTTTGATGGCAACGTAGTTATCATTGGAGCGGGGGTTGCAGGGCTTTATGCGGCGGATATTCTCAATGCAAAAGGCATTAAGGTAACAGTTTTGGAAGCGGCTTCTCAAATGGGAGGACGAATTAGGTCACTTCGAAACCAGCCTGATCTGGTAAATATCTCCGCGGCTGATTTCCCAATAGAATTGGGGGCTGAAGTAATTTATGGCTCCGATTCAATCTGGGGGACCAACTTGAAGAATTTCAATGTGATGACCAATTCTTTGGATGCGACAATCGATCAGTTTATCGTTGACAACATTGCCAAAACCGCTGAGGAGTGGGAAGTTGATGGTGACTTTGCCAATGCACAAAACTTTGTAAATAATCTTATAAATTATTCAGGGCCGAACGTAACCGTAGCGGAGGCAGCCGCAGGGCTATCACCGCGCGTAAGTAACCTGGTAAATTCTCAAATTGGGAACCGCTTTGGATCATCAAACGCAACGGTCGGGATTGGTGCACTTTCAGAAGCACTTAAATCCAGAACGCATGATGGAAAGCCCTTTGTCCTGAAGACAAATCCTATGCAGGATTTTTTGATTTTCAGGTTTGATCAGGTAAGGAATTTGGTGCAGCTGAATACGCCGGTTACTTCGATCGATCATGCCGGTAATTCAATTGTAATTACCGATGCCACCGGTGGACAATTGGAGGCGAGCAAAGTAATCGTAACCGTACCGCTTTCTATCCTAAAGAAAAATCTGATAGCATTTAATCCGGGCCTCCCCACCGGCCTAACAAGCGCATTTGGAAAGATTGGTATCGACCACAGCATTCGAGTAGTTATAGATTTTAAGAAAAATTTCTGGGGTGAGTCGGTAAGGTTCCTCTGGGGAGGATCATCTTTTCCCAATTGTTTGAGTGCAGGAATCGGCAGAAGTGAGTTCAATCAAACCTTATCGATTACCATTAATGGCCCAAAAGCCGTAGAGCTTTCGGAGCAAGGACCTGATATGATCAATACTATTTTGGCCGAACTGGATACAATCTATAATGGTCAGGCAACGCAGTTTGTAAGGAGAGATTTGAATACCAGCCAGGTGCTTTCCATTATACAGGACTGGGGTAAGGAAGAGTTTATCCAGGGAGGATTTTCATATCCCACTACGTCAACCACAGCCGAAGACCGCGAAGCATTAACCCAACCCATAGCCGATAAAATTTTTTTTGCCGGTGAAGCCACTGATCTTACAGGCGATTCAGGCACAATCAATGGAGCGCTGGCATCAGCCGAACGCGTAGCGGAGCAGGTAATCAAATCAATAACCGGATAATACCTAAATTCGGGGTATCAGGAAAATTTGATATATGTTTAAATTGAGCATAAGATGAAATATCTTCTGCAGTTTATTTTCTTAATCATCCTGATAGATGGTTGTATTCAACGGCTCGATGTTCCAGACATCAATCAGGAAGTGGGCACGCTGGTGGTTGAAGGTCAGATTACAGATGCTCGGGGCCCCTATCAGGTCAAGTTGTTTCGAACTTCGGCCAGCGATGCCACACTAAATAATGTTGAGTTGTTGACGGCAAAACAAATTATCTTGTTCGATGATGCAGGAGAATCCGAAATGCTAACGCGGGCCGAGTCAGGAATATATGAAACGAATCCCAATGGAATCAGGGGTAAGGTGGGAAGAAAGTATGCCATCCGCATAGAGATGCTGGACGGATCAAAATTCGAATCTGAACCTGATGAAATGCTACCAGCAGGATCAGTAGATAATCTATACTACCAATGGGAATCTGTGAAGCCACAAAAGGGAACCACTAAAAACGGATTCCGGATCTTTATGAATGCCAGTGCATTGGATCAGCAAGCTTTGCTTCGATGGAAGTTTACAGGAACTTACATTTTGGAAGCTTATCCACAGTTAAGAAGAATGAATGATGCTAATTGTAGTAATAGTCCACCACCCCCTGATCCTCCACCCTGCAGTGGGTGGAGATTTATTCGCAATAGCCTGAATAATCCTTTTTTAGGCGGCACCCTTGAGCAGTTCAGCGAAGAATGTACTTGTTGTGTTTGCTGGATACCTGAATCGGAGAAAAAACCGAGCCTTAGTGATCAAGTGATTTCAACGAATGGCACGTACAAGGAAATAGAAATAGGTTACGTGCCTTTCAACCAATGGACTTTTGGCAAGGGAAAATACATGGTAAAGGTGGAGCAGATGAGTTTGAGTAAGAATGCTTTTGAGTTTTGGAAAGTACTCAAGGATCAAAAGGAAGGAGCAACCAGCTTATTTCAGCCGGCTTTTGGAAGGACAAAAACCAATCTCTTTTCAACCCAAGGAGATGTTCCAGTGATGGGGATTTTTTATGCGTCAGCAGTTCGAACAAAAGTGATCTTTATTACATCTGCGGATGCACCTGTAAATGTGCCACTTGCTGACTTCGATCCGCCTAGTGACAATTGCGCCTTATGGTTAGATTGCCGAGCACTAAATACATTTCCAAACGGCTCGAGCATACCACCTCCGGAATGGGAGTAGTTTAATCTCCAGGTACAAAATTTAAATTGGGTGTTCCTGCCGCCCAGTACAGATGAGCTTTCGATTTCTGATATTCCGCCATTAGCTTGACCAACTTGGTTTGTGATTGAATCAGTTTTTCCTGCTGAATGTTAATTCTGAACAGATCACTTTCTCCATTAGTAAGATTCACCAGTTCTGCCTGCAATATTCGGTCATACAGATCGACCATCTCACGGAGTTGACTCAATATAATGTTTGTATTGGTAATCTGATTAAACACAACCAAGATCTCATTGATAATTTCCCGCTCTCTTTGATCCTGATAGAACTGAGCGTCCTGAACTTTAAGTTTGGTTATGGCCAGATTAGATCGTTCTTTTCTTAAAAAGACGGGTATAGAGAAATCAAGTCCGAATTGATAATCACGATCAAAGTTAATCTCAAGGGGGTTAGGGACCGATAATAATGAATAATTCAGATCTAGTCTTGGCTTTAAATATTCAGATGCAAGTTTCCTCTCAACCTCCAACTGATCTATTTTGGTTCTTATGGTAATGAGTTCAGGATGATTTGCCCTGGCCAATTCCATAAGTGAAGTAGCGGTGGTAATATCGAGAATTTGCTGGTCCGCCGGGTCCAGATAGGGTGCTACCCGCAACGATAATTGAAGTGGATTTCCAGCTTCATCCCACAGGTAGTTGGAGATAAGTACACCCGTATTTTGAAACATAAGCAGCGCTTCCTGTTGTTCAATTAACCTTGACTGCCAGATAATTTTAGCCTGAACGGTGTCGATTACGGCGGCTTCGCCAAATTGTTCATCAAGTTTTACCCGATTAAAAATTTCTCCAGCGATGGTTGCCGCCCGTTGAAGCAGACGGTAATTATAGTATGCATGGTACCATTGCCAGTAATCTTTAGCAGCATCCAGTAATACTTTATTGATGATTCTTATTTTTTCAGCTTCTGCCATTGGTTGAAGCAATTGAGCTTGCATTACTGCTGCCCGCCGCTGATCGGTGAGTAACCCCTGGCCGATAGGAACAGAAACTCCCGCATACCACAGTTTATCACCCGGTATGGTTTCTGACGGATTCAGAAAATCGCCGGTACGGTGCTCAAAACCAACTTTTGGATTAATTGGAAACCAGGTCGGGAATGATAAGTAACCATCCATCCGATCGTAGTATTCTTTTTCCTGTAAGTCTTTTTTATCTAATGTCAAATTGAGCCTTGGATCAAATCCTCCCCTGGCCAGTCTCAATTCCTGTTGAGCCATTGCACTAAATAAGCCGGCCTGCTTTACAACAGGGTGGTACTTCAGAATCACACTGTAAAATTCATCCACCGTAAAAGACACCACCGTATCAGGCAATACAAATACCGGATCAAGACTTTTTTGCGCCCTCAATGAAAAATGGAAATTTATTAACGCGACAAAGAGCACGATCCCTTTAGGCAACAGTTTTCCAATGCTAAATAATCGCTTGCTATTGTTCATCCGTTTCAATTGCCGATTTTGCTTTATCATCGTTAACTTCCAACGCTCCACTTTCCTGATCTGTGTAAATGCTTGCCGGGAAGCCATTAAGCTGACGCCATATTTCAAACCAAACGGGAACATCATTGAGCATCACCCATCCCTTGGTGCCGGAGCCAATTCTTAATTGATATGGCCATGGTTCATCGGAAGGATCAGGCACGACTAGAATTCTGAATTCACCCGGTTGCGAGTTAACATAATCGATCACTTCCACAATTCCGCCAAAGGTTCCCACAGAAACACTAGGCCATCCTGAAAACTGAAGCGCAGGCCAGCCATCAAATTGAATTCGCACTTTACGGTCCGTGGCTATCAAAGGAACATCCATAGCCTTAATGTACATGGCCACGGCCAGGTCAGGGGTCTCTGGCATAATGGTACAAACTGCTTCGCCTTCCGTGATTGTTTCGCCGATTCCGGCTTTCAGTGCTTTCACGACAATTCCATTCTGTGGAACAATCACTTTATATTGTTGATTGCGGATGGTCATATTGGCGAGTTCGTTTCGAAGCTTCGCCAGCTCACCCTGAGCATCATAGAGTTCTGCTATAGTATTGTTGAACTCCGATTCCGCCTTGTTGATTTTATCAAGGTATTCAGCATTCACATTATTCAATTCGATTCTTGCATTGTTATAGTCGGCTTTACTTCCCTGAAAATTATATTCAAAGTTTTGCAGTTTGGTGAGTGGGATATTACCCGCCTCAAAGAGGTTTTTGTTTCGTTGCAATTGATTTTCAGCGTTTTCAAATCTTACTCTTTCAGCCTCAAGTTTTGCCTGCGCTTGTTCGTATTTGACAGATTGTTGGACTTTTAATGCATTGATCTGATCCCTGAGAGATTCAGCTTTTTCCTTTTTTGAACGCACACTTCCTTCTTTGGCAGCAATCTGTTGCTCAAGCCTCAAAAGCAATTGCGGGTCAAAGTATTTTTCTTTGATCTCACTTAAGGATAGAATCGTATCCCCTTTTTTGACGGATTGACCTTCACTGATATGCCACTGCTGAATTCTTCCGGCAATAGCAGTCTCAATGGTCTGAGGCCTGTGAGCGGGATTCAAGGCCGTAAGGACTCCACGTCCTCTGATATTTTGTTGCCAGGGGAGAAAAAGTATTACGAAAAATATTGCTCCAAGGACAAAAAGCCATCTAGCCAGAACTTTCCCTGCCCTGGGGGTTTGCAGTGCACGTAGGGAATAGAGTCTGTCCTGAGGCAGCCGGTCATTTATTTCTTCTTTGGATACTTTAAGCATAAATGCTAGGCTATGAATTCAGTCAACACATTATTCTTCAACAATTCTGGATATGCACCCTCCGCTTTAAGCTTGCCGCTATCCAATACGATTACCCGATCACAGGCACTCATAATTAGTGGATCGTTGGATACGGCAATGAGTGTCCATCGATCCTTGTTGGAGGTCAACATCTTCATGAGATCGATTTTATCCGGCTTGGAAAGGCTAGAAAAAAAATCATTTAAAACAATCAGGCTTGGTTTCTTGGCGATGCATCTTGCTAAAATCAGTTTCAGTACTACGGACCGAGGCAAACCTTTTCCTCCGCTGATGAGATTGGTGTTCAACCCATCGGGAAGGTGATTTACCCATTCGTAAACACCGGCCTTCTCAAGCGCATCAATAGCGTCTTGCACGGAAACATATGACTTGCCCACGGTAATATTCTCCAGGACGGAGCCATCAAAGATATCTTCCATGGAAATATTTTTAGCCAGGTGATCCCGAAGGTTGGTTAGGTCCAGATCCCTGATAGAGTATTGATTGATTTTAATAATCCCTTCAAAATCACTTTGAAGCCCGGAAATAAGTTGGGTTAAGGTTGTCTTACCGCTTCCACCCGGACCTGTAAGACAAATGCGTTCACCCGCGTTTACCTTGATGCTGATGTTTTTTAACATATAATCAGAACTTCCCGGGTACTTATAGTTAAGATTTTTCACTTCCAATGAAAATGGTAATCTGGAAATTGATTTTTTGAAATCAACACCACCACTTTTTTCCAAGGGTAGATCAGTGACATGAGCGATCTTATCTACGGCTGCTAACATATCATAAACAATGTCCACATGGGTAATGACTTTCTCTACAGAGTTTAGGATTAGAATAATAATAACCTCTGATGCTACGAATTGCCCTAGTGTAATCTCGCGCTGAATCACCAGCATGGCGCCCAGGATAAGCAATGCCGCTGTAATTCCGGTTTTGAACAATACGATATATCCATATTGCGATACCAATACGTTGAAGTGTATTTTTCGGTGCTTCAAATAATTGTTCACATTAAAGTCTGTTTTGCGGATTGGTAAATTCGTGTTACCGGTAACTTTAAATGAGTTAAGCGCTCTTCCTAATTCCTGTAACCAATGCACTACTTTGTATTTGTATTTAGACTCTTCAATGGATGATTGCAATCCTTTAGGGCCTGTGAAATAGAAAATGGAGACCAGTGTAAATAGAAGTACAATACCAAAGAAGACAAAAAACGGATGATAGAGTGATATCAGCACCAGGCCAAATAGAATTTGAATTGAAGCCGCGGACAAGTCAATGAGCAATTTTGGCAATCCTTTTTGAATGGTGAGAACATCAAAGAATCGATTGACAAGTTCGGGAGCGTACTTACCTGAAAGGGCTTCATTTTTTACCCTTGGCAGCCTGAAAGCAAATTCATAGGCCGCTTTCGTAAATACCCTGCGTTGCAAATACTCCACCATGGTAAGCTGAAATATCTGAAGCACGCCAGTGATTAATACACCCAAAACAATAAGCCCTATCAGCAGGTAGATCGAGCTGAAAAATACACCTCCTGAAATCAATTCAGTGGTCGTTTGAATGCCAAGGGGGATGATAAGGCTGATCAATCCGACAATTATTGTGTAAAAAAATACATAATATATATCCTTCTTCTCAGCTCTTAATAATTTGATGAGCCGGGTAACAGGTGAAATTTCTTTTTGATTTTCGTTCTGTTCGGAAATTGGGTCGCTTACCAAATGGTCGTATTCCGCAATTGCCATAAATTCAATTTCATGCTGATCATTGGCTAATCCGGGAATACTGTCAGAAAGGAGATCTTTTTCAATAGTTTCTCCTTCGTTGATGACGAGTACTTTGGTGTCTTTACCGCGTTGAATAATAATTTCAGGTGTTATGACCTGATTTTGTTTTCGGAATACAAGAATTGGGAAATCCTGCTTTGACATAAATTGATAGAACTCATCTGATGCGAGGCTATATTCCAACAGCATCAATCGAATGCTATTACCGGTCTCAATAAGATCTCTTTTGAACTCGTCCAATTCGTCGTCATCATATTCTCGATTGGAAAGTTCCCGACTACGCAGTTCGGACATCGATGTATCATGACTATACAAGAGAGCGGATTCCTGTAGGATTCGCAGAATTTGATCTGTGCTAAGCATGGCTACTTGTCGGGTTGAATGGTGTTAAAAACCAGTTTTTCAATAAACAGATAGATTTCTTCATTGGCACCTTGTCCTTTTGGGATGTTGGAAAGCGATGGCAAGTGTGCTGAAAAGAATAATTGTTGCTTGGCGGCCAGCAGTACTGTGCTGATTAATGAATTAGGATAGGGAAAATCTTTATTAACCTCGGAAACGATAGCTCCAATTTTTTTGCAAAGCGATTTGAATCCCCCGAAAAGACCTTCTTGATTGTCCTTATCTACTGATTTGGTAAGGTAGGTTTTGTCAAGCTCCGACACGACAATTCGGTGAAGGGCGGCCTCATCCACAAATGCAAATACAGGATCAAATTCTTTCTCCTCAGTAATAACATTTAAGGCAAGCCTCAATCTCTCTTCCGGGGATTTAACACTTTTGGTTAAGGTATCTATACGATATTCAATCCAATTCCAATACCAGGCTACCAAATATAGGAGCAGCCTATGCTTATTTTCGAAGTACCGATAGATGGAAGCTTCGGTGGAATCTATTTCACCAGCCAGTTTTTTGAACGTGAAATGCTCAAACCCGAGATGATCAATCATTTCAACACTTTTGTTGATAATACGCTGGCCAAGTAGGGTATGTTGAGGATCCCTTAGAAACAGGTGTTCGTTGAGCTTGAAAGTTAAGCTTACCATATTGAGTTATTTACAAACAAAATTGATAGTAATACTACTATATACGGAAGTATTGATATTTTGTTCAAATAAAAAAGACTCTTTTAGGCCTTTTTTTTCAACCTAAAAAAACTCAATTATTTGATATGCGACTCAATCACCGATCGTAATTGATGACCCGGGACAACACCGGACTGGCGCCAGACGATCTGTCCATTTTTAAATAAAATAAGCGTAGGTACCCCTTGAATCTGGTAAGACATGGCCGCCTTTGGATTTTTGTCGACATCTACCTTGATAACTTTTACTTTATCAATCATGTGCTGAGCAAATTCACCTAGAATAGGAGCCATCATTTTACAAGGGCCACACCAATCGGCATAAAAATCAACCAACACAGGCTTTTCGCCCTGTATCAATTGGTCAAAACTTTTCCTTTCACTCATCTCAAAAATACAATTGTTTGCAAAGATCAGATGTCAAAGCCAACCTATCTGTGACTTCAATCGCCAGGACGTTATTGCGACAGTAAAAGTTCCTTCACAAGTATCCATATACCCATCACCAGGGTGAACCAGCCAAATGATTTTCTAAGGTGATTACCTTTTATTCTATCGACCAGCCAGTTGCCTACAAAAATTCCTGCTATAGCTAAAGCGGTAATTGGCAACAAGAAATCCCATTCGATTTCGAAATTCAAAATATCTCCCAAAAACCCAATTAGCGAATTGGTACCAATAATGAAAAGGGATGTACCGGTGGCAGCTTTCATCGGAAGCCCTGTAATAAAAACGAGAGCAGGTATAATCAAAAACCCACCCCCTGCACCTACTAGACCCGTTAATACACCAATTAATACACCAAGCGATAAAATTAACAGAACATTGAAATCAATCGCAGGCGTGGTAGCCTCCTTGCGTCCTTTGATCATAGTGTATGAAGTGAGGATCATGAGAATGGCGAAGAGACCAAGCAGGAATAATCTTTTAGTGACTTCAAAAGATCCGATTTGGTAAAGCACATCTGGAATGGCAGGCACGATCCATTTTCTAGTCGCAAAAATGGCCAGAATAGAAGGCAAACCAAGGATGATACCTACCTTGAAATTAATTAAGTCTTTTCTTTGCCGCGTCAGTATTCCTGTGATGCTAGTTGATCCCACCACAAAAAGAGAATAAGCAGTAGCAATGACCGGATCCAGATGAAATAAATAGATTAAAATGGGAATTGTGAGGATAGAACCTCCTCCACCCAAAAGTCCAAGCGTGACCCCAACCAGTATCGAAGCAAAGTATCCGAATATTTCCACTTCAAATTAAAGTCGGTCAAATTCAACGATAAATGCATCGGGAAATTTCTTCTTTAAGTCGGTAAGAAAGGAGGTGGCTTTGATGTGTTTTGAAAACTGACCCAGGATGATGCTATAGTATTTAATGCCATTAATAACTTTTACTTGTACAGTAACCTCCGTTTTATAGGAATTTTTAAGGTTTTCGGAAAGCCGCATGAGATTGACCAACTCCTGATAGGTTCCAATCTGAACGCCAAAACCATTTGGTTTTTGTCGCGAAATTGAAAGTTCATAAAATTCCTTTTCGTCAACCGAAACGCGTTCTATGGAAACGGGTTGAGTCTTTCCTTTACCATCGCCCGCATCAACCACCTCCAGTTTCACCTCGGCCAAACCCAGGTTGATGAAACCGAGTTGTTCTGCGGCTGAGCGCGACAGATCAATGATACGCCCTTCTACGTAAGGCCCCCGGTCGTTGATCACTACGTCAACGGTTTGGTTGTTGGCCATGTTGGTAACGCGCACCTTAGTACCGAAGGGCAGTGTTTTATGTGCCGCTGTTGGTTTGTTGTGTTTGTATTTTTCTCCGCTGGCTGTTGTTCTTCCCTCATATTTGTCAGCATAGAATGATGCCTTTCCGGTTTGAGTTTGAGCCAAAAGGGTTGAGGTGATCAACAAGCTCAGAAGCAAAGCATTACAGATTTTGCTCATGTGAAACGATTTACTTTTAGTTACAAGTATGCCTTCAAACGCTGAATACAAAGGTAACCAGATAAATCAGAGACTGGTAATTGTGATCTCAGCAAATTAGGCTACCTTTGCCCGGCAAATAATGGTTCCTAAATTATTTGCTATGACTCCCCTTAATTCTACCAAGTTTTTGTATGAAGCACTCACCTATGATGACGTGCTGTTGGTTCCCGCGTATTCGGAAGTGCTTCCCCGCGAAACAGATATTTCAGCTCAGCTAACGGGCAAAATCAAGCTCAATATTCCCATAATTTCTGCTTCCATGGACACGGTGACAGATGCCCAATTGGCTATTGCGATGGCATTGGAAGGTGGAATAGGGTTTATTCATAAAAATATGTCAATAGAAGCACAGGCTGAGCAGGTGCGGAAGGTGAAAAGATCTCAAAGCGGAATGATTCTCGATCCCATCACACTAAAGGTAAATTCAACCTTACGCGATGCTGAAAATATCATGCGTGAATTCAAAATCGGAGGTATTCCGGTAGTTGATGGTAGTGGCAAACTGCTTGGAATTATTACCAACCGCGACCTGCGATTTCAAAAGGATATGAACAAGCCGGTAGAGCAACTAATGACTAAAGAAAATCTCATAACTGCTCAGGATGGGATCACGTTGGAAAAAGCTGAGGTGATTTTACAGAAGTACAAAATTGAAAAACTTCCCATTATCAATAAGAAGGGTAAGCTCACCGGACTTATTACCTTTAAAGACATTCAGAAAAAGAAAAATAAACCTTTCGCGTGCCAGGATAGTTTTGGACGGTTGCGGGTAGGCGCTGCAGTTGGTGTAACGCCAGATATTTTAGATAGAATTGCGGCATTGAAAGTTTCGGGTGTTGATGTGATAAGTATAGATACTGCACATGGCCATCACAAGTTTGTAATAGACAGTGCAAAGAAGGTGAAAAAGAAATTTCCCGAAGTTGAATTGGTTGTTGGAAACGTGGCAACGGGTGAAGGCGCAAAAATATTGGCGCAGGCCGGGGCGGATACTGTAAAAGTAGGTGTAGGACCGGGGAGTATTTGCACAACAAGAATTGTAGCAGGGGTTGGACTTCCGCAGTTGTCGGCAGTTTATGAAGCATCAAAAGCTTTGAAAGGCTCTGGCGTAAAGATCATTGCTGATGGAGGGATTCGTTTCTCAGGAGATATTGTAAAAGCTATAGCTGCCGGAGCTGACAGTGTAATGATTGGTTCTTTATTAGCCGGTACGGTGGAGGCGCCAGGCGAAATGATTTTGTACGAGGGAAGGAAATTCAAATCATATCGCGGCATGGGCTCCGTAGAGGCAATGGATAGAGGCTCGAAAGACAGGTATTTCCAGGATGTAGAGGATGATATTAAAAAGCTGGTGCCGGAAGGTATTTCAGCTCGGGTACCTTATAAAGGAAATGTTTCTGAAGTGCTTTATCAACTGGTAGGTGGGCTTAGGGCTGGGATGGGATACTGTGGGGCAAAAACGATTTCAAAACTCAAGAACGCCCGGTTTGTGAAAATTACCGCAGCGGGAGTAAATGAAAGTCATCCCCATGACGTATCTATTACACAGGAAGCGCCAAATTATAGTAGAAATTAGGCGCTTGGTGGGGTATTTTATGGTGTTAATAGGGTATTAACATTTCAATTGGAGGTTTAGTGTGGGCTTGGATTTCCAGAGCTAATCTCCTTTTCCTATAATTGTAGGGCCAATTTTCCGATTGGCTTATTTTTTTATCAACTCTGTCCCAATTGCGCGCCAAAGCCCTCATACGACTTACTTTTTTAGGCTCATTCATTGCTTGGGTTGTACTGGTCTTTTCAGATGTTACCATTCTTTTTAGTGATATCCGGGGGTTGACCCCCGATGTACCCGTTTGGCTTCCACGGGTCATGTTCGATTTGTATGTGTTATGCCTTTTCTACTATTACAAATTCAAAATTGAGAAGGAAGAAAACCTGAATTTCACGGACTTGCTCTGGCAGGTATTTGCCACCGGACTGGTAGCTACCGTCATTTCGTTGTTCTTGCGATTGATTTTGTTTTTGTTGGGTGATACTGCGCTGGCTACCAACATTCTTTTCACGGATGTGATTTACCAAATCAATCTGGCACTATTTCTAAGTTTTCTGATTGCTGCCTATACATCGTGGAAGAGACTCATTCTCTACCAAAAATCCAAATGGCTTATACGCCTGTGGCGTGTATTCGAGTTAACACTGATATTTGCTTTGCTATATGACAGCATTAACACTACACTGAATGGAACCCTGGGAACAATTATTGCGGTAACGCTTGGCGTATTAGGGCTTATCCTTTGTGCAAACATGAAGTGGGTAGCCTACCTCAACTTCAGGCAAAAATGGACAAGTCTGCTGCTTCTGCTGCTGGCATTTTTCTACCTGGGATATTTCTTCTACACCGTCATACGACTATCTGAATTTATTGGTATTCAGTCAACATCATTTTTGGATTTCCGCTCGCACACGTTCAGCCTTTCCATTTTCGGATTTGTAATGGTTTACAGCCTTTTTTCATTTTTAGTGATACTCTTCAATTTGCCCACCTCTTCCGTTTTTGAGCAGAAGCTGGAGGAGGTTGTGAATTTTCAGCGGATCAGTCAGTCTATTCAAACCGAACAAAGTGAAGAAAGTGTATACAACATTTTGCTGGAAAGCTCTGTTAGTTCCGTTTTTGCAGATGCGGCCTGGCTGGAAATAAAAAGTGTTTCGCAAGAGTACACCCTGTACACCTATGGTATTACAGAAGCTGAAGCCAGAGCCATTCAGAATCATATAAAAAACAATAAAATCAAGGGAGCGCTTGACCAAAGCGTAGATAAGACAAAGAATCTTTCCCGGCATCTGGGGTCACTGAAGGGGGCAAGATTCCGTTCTCTACTTTCATTTCCCATTACAGTAAAGGGGCAAACCATTGGCACACTGGCCATCCTCAAGGAGTTGCCCGATGGATTCAACAAAGAGATGACACGGGTGATTTCCACATTTGCCAATCAGGCGGGAATATCCATTGAAAATTTCAGGTTGCTGGAAGAAGCATTCCAAAACGAGCGCTACAAGGAAGAGCTCAAGATTGCCAAAAAGGTGCAAAAAAGTCTGCTTCCAGAAAAACTGGAATCGGATGAGAATTTTGATATTTCCGCCTTCTCTCAATCAGCGGACGAGGTGGGCGGTGATTATTACGATACGATCAGAATTAGCGACAACACAGTTGCTTTAATTATTGCAGACGTATCGGGCAAAGGGACAACCGCTGCTTTCCACATGTCGCAGATGAAAGGAATTTTTCACAGCCTGGCTCAGCAAGCATTAGATCCCGGAGAATTTATGGTGCGCGCCAATCAGGCACTGGTATTTTGTTTGGAACGCGGTTCGTTTATTTCAGCAATTTATTTTGTGGTGGATACTCGCCAAAGAACGGTCACCTATTGCAGGGCGGGCCATTGTCCGGTTTTATATTACCATGCCACATCATCCGTTTCAGAATATTTTAAGGATAAAGGCGTTGCATTGGGAATGGTTAAAAACAAAAGATTTTGCCATCTGATTGAAGTGAATCAGTTTAACTATCACAAGGATGACATCATGGTGCTTTATACGGATGGAATTACGGAGGCTAATGATAAAAAAGGTGAGGAGTATGGATATGAGAGATTGCAAGAAACCTTGATGGAGGCGAAAGAAAAAAGCGCTATGGATATCAAGGAGCACCTGATTTCAAGGTTGTATGAATACTCCGGGACTAAGGATATAGATGATGATTACACTGCGATGATTGTGAAGTTTCGATAAGTAGAATAACTAATAAAATAATAAACCGTTAATAGTTATGGTTCAAATCAAAAGACTACAAGAAGAGGGGATAGACACCCTGGCCATTATTGGTGAGATTGATGCCAGTTCTTCCATTGAGCTGGATCTTTCCATAGCCAAAAGTGTTGGAGAGGGGCATAAAAAAATTCTCGTGGATTGTGGTTCTCTTGAATACATATCCTCTGCCGGGCTTGGTGTTTTTATGTCCTACATTGAAGAATTCAATGACAAGGGGATATGTATGGTGATGTTTGGATTGAATGAAAAAGTAGCCAATAATTTCAGCATTCTCGGGCTGGCTGATTTATTGCACATAAAAAATACAAAAGAAGAAGCTAAGCAATTGATCAATGAGCTATCGGTATAACATAGGGTGTAGCCTTAGCAATCTAAAAGGGATACGTGAGTTCATCAGAACGTCACTCAAGGATCATCCTATTTCAGAGCTGGAGTTGAGCGCCATCATACTTGCCATAGACGAGATGTGTTCTAATTTGATGATTCACGCACATCACTGCAACCCGGATCATGCCATAGAGTTGCGAATATTGGAACCCCGTAAGGGAGAATTAGTTTTTGAAATTATTGATGACGGTAATGTTTTTGATATCAATAAATTCAGCGAACCAAAAGTTGATAACCTCATTCATGAAAAAAGAAAAGGAGGATTAGGTATCAGACTTGTAAAAACCATCATGGATAAGGTAGAATACATCACCCGAGATGGGAAGAATGTTTGCAAACTGACCAAGGAAATACAAAATTGAAATCATTATAATTTTATTTTGCACGATGGAAAAGTTTAGAATTAAACTCGTATTAATTTTTGTAGTATCCGTAAGCACTGGCTTATTCTTGAGTAGCTGCTCAATTTCCGAAGGCACACCTGTCGCATTGGGCGAACTTGATAGCCTTAAACTATTAACGCTCGATAGCACAAAGTTTTACCTGACAAAAGAGGATATGCGGGGCTCCTTGTTGGCTGTCGTGTACAATCCTTTCTGTGATCACTGTCAGGCAGAAGCAGAGGAAATCAGGGCAAACATCAGCAAACTGGAAAATGTAACCATTATCATGATTGGTTCAGAGATCATGAACGATATGGAAAAGTTTTCTGAACGATATGAATTGAATAAATTTAAGAATATAAAGTTCGCTTATGCCAGCCCGGTAGACACCTACAACATTTTGGGAGCTGTTTATCTGCCGCATATGCGCCTATATGATAGGGACTTAAAAAAAATTCAGGATTTTACATCTGCCACATCGGTTGAAACAATCTTATCGCATATCAAGGAATAATTTTTTTTAACTGAATTGTACTTTCAACTTCTGAATTAAAATAATGAGACCTAAGTTCCTGTTGATCGGTATAATATTTTTTGCGACAACCAGTCATTGTCACGCACAACAAAAAAGTAATGGGCAATTCACCGTATTTTCAATTGACGGAAACCCAATTTCCGCAGAGGAATTTATTTACCTCTACAAAAAAAATCATCAGGGAAGACAAGAGGAGTTCACCAAAGAAAAAATAGAGGAATATTTGGAGCTGTTTATAAACTTCAAACTTAAGGTGCGTGAAGCAGAATCACGGGGATTGGGTAACTCAGTTACCTTTAAAAAAGAATTGGCGGGCTATAAGGAGGAGCTAAAAAAACCATTTGTAGCAGAACCCGATTTACTTGACAAACTTGTGAAGGAAGCTTACGCCCGACTGGGAGAGGAGGTTAAAGCTTCACATATTTTAATTTCCCTAAAACCAGATGCGGATCCACAAGACACCTTGAAAGCATTTGCAAAAGCTGAGGAGATTGTTACAAAACTGAATCAAGGAGAGGATTTTGAAAAACTTGCGCGGGAGTACTCGGAAGATCCATCCGCCAAAACCAATGGAGGATCGCTGGGTTATTTTACAGCACTTCAAATGGTTTATCCGTTCGAAGAGGCAGCCTATCGTTTGGAAAAAGGAGAAATCTCGAATCCAGTTAAAACCAGATTTGGATATCATGTTATCCACGTTGAAGACAAGAGGCCATCAAGCGGAGAAGTAGAGGTTTCTCACATCCTGGTAAGGGGCGAAGATAATAAAGCAAAGGAAACAACCTATGATGTGTATAGTCAGCTGCAAAAGGGTGGTGATTGGGAAAAATTGTGCAATACATATTCGCATGACAACAATACTAAAAACAATGGTGGGAGATTGAGACCCTTTGGCCCCGGTGCGTTGGCATCAGCTCCGCAATTTGAGGCTGTTGCCTTTTCACTGAAAGAACCTGGATCTATATCATCGCCTTTTCAAACTTCCTTTGGCTGGCATATAGTCAGGCTGGAAAAGAAAATCTCACTTCCTCCATTTAGTGAACTGGAGGCGTCATTAAGAAGGCGTGTGGCTAGGGATGAGCGATTGTCAATTGCTCGATCAATAATTATTGAACAAAGAAAAACCAAACTAAACTACAAACAGCAGGATGCAGCGAAGGATTTAATTAAACTTTTTGCGGATTCAAGTTTGACAAAAGGTAATTGGCAGATGAATCAGTTAAAGTCAAATGCCAATGATGTATTATTTACTATTGCTGAGAAGAAGTATAGCGTAAATGAATTTGGCCAATTTATTGAAAGCAATCAATCTGCTCAAGGCGGAGATGCAAAGCGTTATGTACTTCAACTATTTGATCAATTTGTTGACGAATCACTAGCCGAAATTGAAGACATTCAGCTTCAACAATCAAATCCGGAATATCGGAATCTGGCCAATGAGTACCGCGAAGGCATTCTGCTGTTTAGCATTATGGAACAGGAAGTTTGGAACAAAGCCTCGGAGGATTCGGTGGGCCAGCGAAGATATTATGAATCCCACACACAGCAGTATCAGGCCGGTGAAAGAATAGAGGCAAGGATTTTCTCCACTGCGAAAAGGAATGTCAGGGATAGTACTTATTTATTAATGAATGATGCTGATACGTTTTCTGTATCTGATCTGAAAGATGTTAAGGTTGCCGACTTTAGAGCTTATGAAAAGGGAGGACACAAAGCAATAGATGAAATCAACTGGACAATTGGTGTTCACAAAGCAGATGCTGAAGGAATGTATTATCTTGTGGAGGTGAGCCGACTGGTAGCATCCGGTCTTAAAAAATTTGAAGAGGTTCGGGCTGTGATCATTTCAGATTATCAGGATTACCTGGAGAAGGAATGGATAGCACAACTAAGAAATAAGTATGCAGTTAAGATTAATGGAAAAGGGAAAAAAAAGGTGATCTCAGAATTGACGACAGATAGTAAATAAGATTGAATCCTAAGTTTACAAACTTGAAAAGTAAATCAATATATCACGGGAGTATTTTGAGCCTTGCAGTGGGGTGTATCCTTGCGATAGCACCAGGTGGGTGTGACCTGATCAGAATGAAAAAAGAGCAATCGGGTGAAGACCCTACCCGAAGAGCAGTAGCCAGGGTAAACGACACGTATCTCTACCTGGATGAATTGGAAGGAATTGTTACTACCAGCACACCCAGAGAAGATAGTATTGACCGACTTTCGGCCTATATCAATAGTTGGATTAGAAAACAATTGCTGATCGATGAAGCACTGAAACGAATAGATATTAATGAAGCGGAGGTAGAAAGAAAAATTTTGGACTATCGGTATAGTTTGATCGGATACCAGTTCCAAAAACTTTACATCCAGCAACACCTGACTGATAGTGTTCCTGTTGCAGATATTGAAGCCTACTACAATCAGAATATTGACAACTTCATTCTGAAGCAGAATATCATCAAAGGAACTTTTATAAAAGTGCCTCAAGGTGCGCCTCGTACCAACAGAATTAAAGACTTGATTTTCTCAAACAAAGAAAAGGATCGCAATGATCTCAAATCGTATTGCTTAAGTTTTTCAACTGCTTATCACCTGTCTGACTCAAGTTGGATTGAGTTTGACAAATTGGTGGTAAATTCTCCTCTTGCCGAGATCCCAAATAAGATTCAGTTCCTCAAGAGCTACCCGTATTACGAAACGAGTGATGTTGGATTTCTTTACTATTTAAAAATTGATGCTTATAAGATCTCTGATAATGTTTCACCCCTGGAATTCGTTAAAGAGGATATAAAAAACATTATTATAAATAAAAGAAAAGTAGAACTTGCGCGAAAATTGGAAGAAGAAGTGTATGAAAACGCTGCAGAAAGTAAGGATTTTGAGATATTTAATTAGTGGTGCCCTGGTTTTAGGGATGTTTTTGTTATCACCCAAATTGGGGGCACAGGACAATCCTGGATTTTTGGTAGATAAGATCGTTGCCAAAGTCGACAATTACATCGTATTGAAATCAGAAATAGAGGTGGCCTATCAGAGCTATCTGGCCGATGGAAACCCACCATCGGATGAAGCCAGGTGTGGTTTGCTAAACCGACTTATCGTCAACAAACTGATGGTGGCCAAAGCAGAAATCGATTCTGTGGTTGTAACTAATGAGGAAGTAGATCAAAATACAACAAGAAGAATGCAGATGATCCTTCAAAACTCCGGAAACTCGCCAGAAGAGTTGGAGCGTGCCTACGGTAAAACGATGGATGAAATTAGGTTGGATTTAAGAGATCAGATACGGGAACAAATGCTTGGCAACCAAATGACCCAATTGATTACGGAGGATATTTCCGTAACACCTGCAGAGGTAAGACGTTTTTTTAACAAGATTCCGCAAGACAGTTTGCCCTATTACTCATCCGATGTGGAAGTTGCGCAGATCGTCAGGATTGCAAAAGTGAGTGATGCGCAAAAAAATGAAACGCAACAAAAGTTAATTGAGCTGAGAGAAAGAATTTTGCAAGGTGAAAACTTCGCTGAGCTGGCCAGAAAATATTCTGAAGATCCAAGTGCTCAGTACAATGGTGGTGAAATGGGTTACGTGGGCCGTGGATCGATGGTACCAACGTTTGAGGCTACCGCTTTCAAAATCAGGGTGGGAGAAATATCAATGCCTTTTGAGTCTCCTTTTGGATTTCACATTATGCAATTGATAGATCGCAGGGGAAACGAATACAATTCAAGGCACATTTTGATGTCGGCCACACCATCCGCGGAGGACATTAGCCGTACAGAGAAATACATAGATAGCTTGAGACTGCGTATCGTTGAAGACAGTATCACGTTTGAGAAAGCTGCGAAAGAATATTCAGACGATCAAATGACCAAGGGACAAGGAGGATTTTTCACTGATGCAGATGGAGGGTCAAAAATATCCATCAAGGAAATTGATCCAGTGGTGTATTTTACAATTGATACGATGAAAGCAGGAAATATCAGCAAACCCATCACCTACCGAACTGACGATGGCAAAGAAGCGGTCAGAATTTTATATTTCAAAACCAAATTGCCTCCGCATCAGGCAAACCTGAAGGATGACTGGCACAGAATTCAAGCGGCATCACAAGGGGAAAAAAAAGATAAAGCGCTTGATAAATGGTTTATGAAAGCAAGAGGTGATGTTTTTATAAGTATTGAGCCAGAATACGATTTTTGTAATATTCTGGAATAAATTTTTACGCGAAATTTTATATCAAAAAGAAATTAGATGGTTTCACACTATTCAAATGACGTAGAGGCGGCAGATGCTTTATCCATTGCGCATAAAAAACTAAAGGATGAAATTGCCAAAGTGGTTGTAGGGCAGGATGAAGTGGTGCGTTTATTGTTGACATCAATTTTTTGTCAGGGACATTCCTTGCTGGTGGGTGTACCCGGCCTGGCTAAAACCTTGCTTGTTCATACCCTGGCTACTTCCCTCGACCTTCAGTTCAAGCGAATTCAATTTACGCCTGATCTCATGCCATCCGATATTGTGGGGGCAGAGACAATGGACAAAGAGCGCAACTTTCATTTTGTGAAAGGCCCCGTATTTGCCAATATCGTATTGGCAGATGAGATTAACAGGACGCCACCAAAAACGCAGGCCGCACTTTTGGAATCGATGCAGGAATATTCTGTTACCATTGCTGGTGAACAATATCAATTGCCCAGACCATTTTTTGTATTGGCTACTCAAAATCCTATTGAACAGGAAGGAACCTATCCATTGCCCGAAGCGCAGTTAGACCGGTTTATGTTTAATGTATTGTTGGATTACCCATCCTACGATCAGGAAGTGACGATTGTAAAGAACACGACCGCAGACGACATTCATAAGGTAGAGAAAGTATTGACGGCTGATGAAATTGTTGCTTTTCAGCATTTGGTCCGCCGGGTTCCAGTTGCTGATAACGTGGTTGAGTATGCGGTTAAATTGAGCCACCTTACCAGGCCAGGTGTCAATGGTTCTGCAGTTGCCAACGAATTCTTAGAGTGGGGTGCCGGACCTCGTGCGTCTCAATTTTTAGTGCTTGGCGCCAAATGTAATGCGTTGCTCCAGGGAAAATACTCACCCGATATCGAAGATGTTCAGGCGATTGCCAAACCCGTACTTCGTCATCGGATTGTGCGAAATTTTAAAGCAGAGGCAGAAGGGATTACAGTTGATGGAATAATTGAAAAATTGCTTTAAATTCTTAACCAGTCCTCATTTGGAACGAGGATGTCCCGCACCTCGTCCTCGCACCTCGTCCTCGTTTGTAACGAGGATGTATCTAGTATGCGTTTGCACGCATTTAGATTATCTTTCCTTAAACCTTCGCACCATAGCCATGGAGAATCCTACCATGAGCACGCCAGTGCCCAGCCATAATAAATTAATGTACGGCTTTTCCATAGCCTTGATGATCACCCAATCTTTTTGACGGGTAGTGAGGCCTAAACTAAACTCACCAGTTTCCGGATGAATATTCAACAGGGTAATTTTTATTCCCAGCTCGCTGATCTCTGAAGAAATTCTGCCGACCTGTGTTTTATCTTTAATTAGAAAAATCGGTTCCGCAAAATAAGTATCACGTTCTCCACTTACGCTGATGGATGCTTGCACGGCTACATCCTCATCCCGGAGCGTAACGCCCTGAATATTATCGATGCGATTTACCTCATCCAGCTTGGCTACGTAATCATTCACAAAAAACTGTTGGCCGGGCGTAACACGAATTTCCTCCAGCTCACTCCAGGTTACCTCGGCTTCTCGGTTCATAGGCGCAGAAACGTGTGTATACAAATCCCGTGACATTCCCCTGCTGATATCCGGTGAAGCAATAAACCCGCCCATGGCTTCATTGACCTGAACGCGGGGATATAAAATGGCGGAAACTTCTTCTCCTTTGCGAAGTTCTATTTCATAGTACGTGTTCTCAGGATAGATTTCAAAGGTGTCTTTAGCTGCGTATAATTTTTGTCCTTCAAACAAAATATCTCTTTTGGCTACCACCTGGAAAGGATCAGCCGTCAACTCAACATCACTTTTTCTGATATAACCTGATTTGTGTCTAGGCTCAAAGCGCTCACCCAAAAACTCTATTTCGTACCCGGCCATAGACCGTGGTTCATTCACGAAAAGTAACAGGTTATCCCGGTTGAATTCTGTACTCAACTCTGAGGAAATCAACATGCCGGTATTGTTCAGTGATACAACTTTTGAGTAGCCGGCAGAAAACATAATTCCGATTAGGGCCATACCAATTCCAATATGGGCGAGGGCGCCACCGGAAAGAGACGGATTAATTTTTAAAACACCAGTCAGTACCTTCACATTCGATACGATTAGGTAAACACCGGCAAGGGTGAGAATGACGTAGGTGGGTTCACTTACGCGGGCGATAGAAATGAGTAAGGCAAAAAGGATAAGGGTAATCAGCAAAGGACCCAGCATTTCCTTTTTCAATTTTTCTTTGTCTATTTTTTTCCACCAGAAAAACTGACCAGTTCCTGAGAGCAATGCAATAGCCACACCAAACCACAATTGGAACTTGGAATAAAATGCAATCTGATCCGCCGGAGGTGCCAGATTCGATGCGCCACCGAATAGCCCGACGATTTTGTTATAAACAGGAATAGAGGTTGGAATGAGCACCTGAAAACCCATAAGGCAAAGGGTGGTAGCCCCCAGAAAGATCCAGAACTCCCTGGAATAGGTGGATACTTCCTTGTCCGAGCTGGGAATCTCTTTCCAACGCGCGGCCACCAGGATGATAGAAATTACTGTGAAAAAGAGAAGGTATATTAATAATTGGCCGGATAGCCCCAAATCCGTAAAGGAATGCACGGATGCGTCACCTAAGATTCCACTTCGGGTAAGAAAAGTTGAGTACAGAATGAGAATAAAAACGCTGATGACAAGGATGATGGAGGTCTTTAAAGCCGTTTTGCTGTTTTTATAGACAATCATGGTGTGAATAGAGGCAATAAGGATCAACCAGGGCACGTACACCGCATTTTCTACTGGATCCCAATTCCAATACCCCCCAAAATTTAATGTCTCATAAGCCCAATAACCGCCCATTAGGATACCCAGTCCAAGAATAGCGCCTCCAAACAATGTCCAGGGTAAAGCGGGCTTGATCCATTCTTTGTACTTCCTTTCCCAAAGTCCTGCAATACAAAAGGCAAACGGCACGATGGTGGCGGCAAATCCCAGGAACAAGGTAGGCGGATGGATGACCATCCAGTAATTCTGCAGCAGGGGATTCAGGCCACTTCCGTCTGCCGGCACAAAATCCGGTTGAATTTTAAATATGGGATCGTTAAGCGCATCCCTTAGCAAGATGAAAGGAGAACTACCCAATTTCAATTCTGTGATGGGAAGAACAACTCCAAGAATCATGGAGACAAGGAAAGCCTGCACCAGCGCAAAAACAATCATCACCGGAGCTTCCCAATTTTTTTGCGTATGGATGACTACAATGCCCAGCAGGGCTTGCCAGAATATCCACAACAGAAAACTTCCTTCCTGACCTTCCCAAAAACACGACACCATGTAATGAGCGGGTAAATGCCGGGAAGAGTGACTGTAAGCATAATGATATTCGAAATAGTGATTGTAGATGATGGTGAAGAGTGCGATGAAAACGCCAATCACAGCAACGGTATGCGCATAAAATGCCACGCGGGCATTGTTGGTCCAGTCAGCTTTCGTTTTTTCGTCAATGGAATACTTTGCTTTCCAGTAGGCAAAAGCTGCCACCAGAGAGGTGATAAAAGAAAGGATAACAAAAAGGTGACCCAAGTCACCGATGAAATAATGAATCATTGAATAGTTTTTCTCAGGCGATCGGACACAATCATTAAACTCCGGCGTTCACACTTTGTTCCTGGTATTTTGAAGGACACTTCAAAAGAATTTTATTGGCAATAAAATTATCTCCCCGGTAACTGCCAATAATCACAACATTCTCTGAGCGGGTAAAATCAGGGGGCATTGGCTCATTGTAATAAACATTTTGTTCCTTACCGTTTTCATCCACCAATACGAATGAAAATGAAAGGTTGTCTGGCGCATTACGTAAACCGATAATTTCTCCGTTCGAATCCTTTTTCAATTGCCCAACCACATGAATGCTTGTGGTATTGCCGGTGGAGGCCATCTGGTAGGCCTGATCAAAATTTACATACGTGCTTGCATCTCCGGCCGTGGTGATGATGATGCCAATGGCAACTGCGATTACAATGATTGCTAAAATGTGTGATTTCTTCATTCCTACACGATTTTCGTCATAAATGTACGGCAAAATAATGGAATGTGGGGTGCTAAAAAATGATTGAAATCAGTAACAAAAAGATCGCTAGGTTAAGTTAGGTGTAAGTTATTTTGCCCCACTCACCCCTGATCCCTTGAGGGTAACAGCGCGCTGACATGCCCCTTGAGGGGTAAGGGGTGCGATAGGAGTATGAAGGTTAGCGTTAGCACTAAAGTTACTTCTTATCAGATAACTTGTTTTCCAATTTGGTAACTTTTCTATCAATCATGACAAGATAGGCGATTAAACCAATCAGGATCAGTAAAAGAATAGCAACTACGACATAAATTTTACCTTCTGAGCGCATGGTGTCTGCCATTTCAACTTCTTGCGCAAAAAGCACCGGAGAAGTAAGCATTAACAATATTGATAAGAGTTGCTTAAGCATGATCTTCAATGTCTAATATTTTTTCTTCAATTTTTCGTGTGCGAATTCTGACCGTGGAAATCCACACGCCAAGTAATATCCATCCGGCTACGGCCGGGTAAAATACAAGCCTCATTTTACTGTCCAGATCATACATGTTAAAACCCGGATTGCCACCACTTCCCGGGTGCATTGAGCTTGTCATCCGGGGGATTATAAAAATAAGTGGCACCATCGCAGCAAACGCAAAAATGTTGTACACTGCGCTTAGCCTCCCGCGCTGTTCCTGATTGCTTACCGACCCCCGCAACACAAAATACGCCAGGTACACGAGTAAGGCGATCGCAGCTCCATTTTGTTTTGGGTCACCGTGCCAGGGTGTGCCCCAGGTATAATTGGCCCAAATCATGCCTGTAAAAATACCCAGGAGGCCAAAAATGAGCCCCGTGTTCGCAAATTCCACCGATTGAATATCGTTGTCGGTATTGGGGTTTTTTAAATACCTGATTCCATAAACCATGGAAACCAAAAACATAAGGACCATCCCAAACCACATGGGTACGTGGAAATACAAAGCTCGGATTGTTTCGTTAACAATGACCAGGCGAGGAACGGACAAAAGAAAGCCAGCGATAACGGTGTATAGCAACAACATGACCGATAATATTTTCCACCAATGCTTTGTCATGCTAAAATGAAATGAGGTTCTCTTTGTCCTTTGTCAATTGAAACGTTGTCAACTTGATTTAGCTTCGCCAAATATACGGGAAGAGTAAGTAGGAGACCGCAGTGACCAGAAAATTAATGGCAAGCAGGGTGAGCATTTCATCCCAGCTGGCATCCCAACCTAAGCCATCGATGCAATTTTTTGTCACTTTAATCGCCATAAGCAGAATGGAGATGACAACAGGAAAACTGAGAACAGCCATTAACACGGTGCTGTTATTTGCTTTGGCGCTGATACTGGAAAGTAATGTAAGAGAAGAGGCAAAACCTAAAGCTGTCAGGAATATTACCAAACTAAAAATGAATTTGTCTTCTACAGGATTGCCCAAGAGAAGTTGAAAGATCAGGTAGCCGGAGAATGAGAGAAGGCTGCAGAGAAGAAAATTGTAAAGAACTTTAGAAAGGATAAT
>CAYTBO010000026.1:0-37606 GCA_964436055.1 uncultured Ohtaekwangia sp. | reverse complement strand
GACGAACCTAAAGAAGACCCAAAAGATGAGGAACCCCTTCCGGGCGATGATGACTTTGAGGAAAAAATTGATGAGAAGGATCGCGTAACCGTTTGCCACATTCCGCCCGGTAATCCGGCAGGAAAGCACACCTTGACCATTTCAAAAAATGCACTGAATGCACATTTGGCGCATGGAGATGTGCTGGGCAGTTGTGACGATCAGAAAGGAAAACCTTCCGACAATAAAGGCAAGGGCAAGCCGGGTGGAGGAAATGGAGGCGCTCAATCGGCCTATACCTGGAAAAGTCACCTGCTGTTTAATTCAATGGCTAACTCTTTTGATTGGTCTAACTACTCTTACGGGTTAGGCGACACAGTAAAAATTTATGGCACAGTAAAGGCAAACTATATTTATTCCCGCAAAACAACAACCTCAAAAGGCATGATCAATTTTCAGATTATTGAGGCTTCTACCAACAGGCTTTTATCGGTAGAAAAAATGCCAGGTGAGTATGTTTGGGTTTCAGAATGGGCCACCTTTAATGGAGACGAGCGGGCATTAACGCCCCGTCAAGTGCAAATCAGCAAACAACGTGAACAACTCCCACCGCAACCGCAGGAATTGTTCATAGAATTCACCCGCCCGATTTACGATCAGCTCACTACTAAATTGCATGAGTTTTATAAAAATTACTGAGCGTAAATTTCCCGGGACTGTAACGACACAGACCCGGACATTTTCATACATTTAATACTAGTTATCCAAACTTGATTTTAGTAAATACCTGCAAGTGTGGAAGCGTGAGTATGGCGATACCCATAAAAAGGTTGGATAGC
This sequence comes from uncultured Ohtaekwangia sp., assembly GCA_964436055.1. Classification (GTDB taxonomy): domain Bacteria; phylum Bacteroidota; class Bacteroidia; order Cytophagales; family Cyclobacteriaceae; genus ELB16-189. The sequence goes on along the minus strand of CAYTBO010000026.1, from coordinate 36,788 downwards.
ACCAACCATTCTGTCGCGAAAATACCCGAAGCAAAAATCAAAACCCCGATTCCTATCCAAGCCATGGTTGTGAAAGGAATAGCTTTCTTCACCATAAAAAACCAACCCGGCCAATCGTTGTTTAGATTCATTTGCTGGCGGATTAAATTAAAAGAGATAAGCGAATGCCACAATCCAAAGTAAAACCCAAAACTCAGATAAAGGGGTAGCCAATAACTAATAGAAACCAAAACAAGGGTTTGGATCAAGAACTGATAGAGAACCTTCCTATCCCAGCCAAGACGTGCATGTAGAAAAACTATAGCGGTGATATGTGCGCCTAACAGAATGCAACTGTAGGGAAACAGAAACGTACCCCATTCCAACCAAAATTCAGCATTTAATTTTCTCTGAACAATGGCTTCAAGAATCGGAGCAGCAGAATGAATGTGACTTGTGAGAATAAAAGCGATCAAAAGAAAGCCATAAATCGTATATAAGGGTGCATCCAGTTTACTGTTTCCTCGCACTGGCCAGTCAATTTCACCAAAGTGATAAGCGGCCATAATAATGAATGCCAATAACGATAACGATGGGAATAGCCACCAGGAAATACCGTAGCAGAGCATACTAAGAAGGTATTTAACCAGAAACGACTTTAACGAGATTTTTTGATTGTTGTTAATATAGGATTGCTTTTCAATGAAAAAATCTAGGGAACCATGCGGTACTCCGGTAAGGGCGATAATAAAGACAAGAAAATATAATTGGTATTCGTCTCCAATAGTTAAGAACTCGGTACCTATAGCTAGGATTAGCCCGATACCTAGCAAATACTTTCTTACTATTTCAAACTGTATCACGGTGCATTTTATAACGAAAAGTGAACTCGTTGTTATTAAAAAATAGAGAGAGCTTATTTAAGCCCTCCCTATTTTCTGATAGTATAAATTGGAGAAGCTTAGGCTTTGGCAGTAGATTTACTGGTAACAGCGATGCTGTATACAACTAAACCAAACCCAATCTTGTTAATGGCATCTGCAATGTTGTAGAATAAATCTACATTCGATGCACTCCATCCCAGTCCAGTGTTAAGCCAACCTCCTGGCATACACATGTAACCAATTGGATACACTGCCCATCCCACTAATACAAACCAAGCTAGGGTTTTGATACCCCTGATAACAGCAGGGTCACCCGTACTTTTTGCCAATTGAGCCACTTCACCTACCCAAGCGGTGTACAGAATGTATACATAACCAATAGTTGAGATTACACCCCACAATACACTATGACCGGTAGACCCGTCAGTAAATGCTTCGCCTATGTATCCAGCAACAAGCATCAGAACAGAGGCAGCAATTAATTTCCATAACAAAGAGATTTTTGCACCGGCAGCTTTCGTTAGCAAATAGAATTCGACACACATCAATGGTACAGTTAAAATCCAGTCGATATAGCGAAGTGCTGTGGGAGTTTGGCCTGTTGCCAGATAGTAATCGCGCATGTAGAAGTAATGTACCGCTGCGATACCTGTTATTAATCCGGAAACCAATAAGGAGAGTTTCCATTTTCCTTCCACACTGTTTCTTTCCACGAAAAAGAAAACAGCTGCGGCAAGCATGGCCATGTAGCCGGTAAAGAATGTGAATGCAATCGGATCATCCACCGGGATGGCCACGATATCTGCTAGAAGTGTACGCATATAATTTTGTTTAAGTAATTTAATAACTAGTTAAACAGAGTCCTTTTATGTTTGTTTCAACCGATTGTTCTTTTACTGAGATATTTTATTTCACCTACAACTTTGTTTAATGGAATCGTTTAAAAAATTAAAATTTAATTAATCTGTTAAACATTCTTAAAGCATTGATCTATCACCACTTGCTTAATCTAATAGAAAGTATTCAGGCTTTTAAGGAGTATTATGACTTCAAAAGGCATATTAAGATGGATTCTTGACGATTTTACAGATGCCTACCAGGTATTGATTGTTTTAGGGTTTAAAGGTTAGAACAATTCTCGCTCTAATGCATTAACTAGGCATGCAACATTTCTCGTTTAATACTATTGAATCATGGGAACGCTTTTACCGAGCCAATTTTATCAATAGCCTTACGGGATTTAAATCCGTAAGTTTAATTGGAACGATCAATAAAGAAGGCCAGACGAATCTGGCCATCTTTAGCAGTTTGGTTCATCTAGGATCTGACCCTGCGCTTATTGGTTTTATTAACCGGCCCGTCAAAGCAGCACCTCATACCCTTGCCAATATTCAGGCCACCAGGGTTTATACGATCAATCATATTCACCCTTCATTTTTGGAATTAGCCCATCAAACAAGTGCTAAGTATCCGGAAGGAGTGAGCGAGTTTGACGAGCTTGGTCTCACGCCTGAGTTTCATGAGGACACTCCAGCGCCTTTTGTAAAAGAAAGTAAAATCAAATATGCGCTAGCGCTGGAAGAAATTATTCCGATCCAACGTAACAATACGTTCCTGGTTATCGGAAAGCTAAAGCACGTTAAGCTGGAGAAAAATATTCTGCTGCCGGATGGTTTTCTCGAACTTGACAAAGCCTCGTCTCTATGCAGCAATGGCACAGACGCCTACTATTCTACTCAATTGATCGACCGGTATGAATATGCGAAGCCTGATTCAAAACCCAAGAAGCTCAAGAATCCATGTTTAAACTTCACTTGATAATGCAATTAAGATCTCAATAATATTTTTCCTTTTCCCCTTGGACCACAGCAACACACCAATATTACATATGTTAATCAGGAGCTGGCAAATATGTTAAAAACTGGCATTTTTAATTCTATTTATTCGAAATTACTCGCTGAGGCAACACGCAAAAATAGTGAGACCATTATTGTAGTCATAGCCATTGTCAGTTTTTTGATACACTTAACGTTAATCGCGTTGGTCGACCTAAACGTACTGGTATTCGAGGGATACAGCGAACTATTTAACAGTCCCATTGCAGCGATATACACCCCATTCTCGTTCATCTTAGTGTATGAAGTGTACTTACTGGTTTATTATCTGCCAAAATCAACAAGTATCTATATCGGGAAACAGTATGAGATTATTACCTTAATTGTCATCAGGCGAATCTTTAAAGACCTTTCTCAACTTGAATTGACACCCGAGTGGTTTACGGTACCAAGTGATCTTTTACTCACTTATGATTTAATCGCAACGATAATACTCTTCTTTCTAATTCTACTTTTCTACAGACTTCGCAGAAAATCAGAGGAAGCATCTAATTCTGATATTAACCAACCGATAGAAATCATACGATTCATAAAAATGAAGACAATTATTGCTACATGCCTGGTGCCAGTCTTTGTCGTACTCGCTATATACAGTTTTGGTAATTGGTTCATGGAACACCTCTCCTCACCAAATGCTCATGTCGCCTTGTTTCACGATTTGAATAAGATTTTTTTTGATACATTTTTTACGATTCTAATTTTAACCGATGTGTTAGTGCTGTTAGTCTCTTTTTTGCATACCGATAAGTTTAGCAGTATCATTCGAAATTCAGGATTCATAATTTCTACGGTTCTGATAAAACTTTCCTTTGGTATCGAAGGCCTGTTGAATATCATCTTGATAGTAGTAGCTGTACTTTTCGGAGTAATCATTTTAGCCATTAACAATCAGTTTGACAAGCTAAAATCAGATACAATTCACTAGGAAAAGAGCGGTTAATGGAATCGCCATAATTTATTCCTCTTAACTAATTCACATGCTATTGTTGGGCAAACTTCTTCTTTAATAGCGAATGTTGCCAAAGCATATCTTGATAACTGCTGGTGTGAACCGACAGCATATTTTGTAGTGATTTAAATGTACTGACGGAAGAAGCAATTTGATCCCGAACAGGATCACGGGTGAGTCCAATCATTTCGGCCACTTCATTACCCAGGTAAAAACGTATTTGAGAGTTCACCAGCTCTGCCTGCAAAGGAGAAACATTGGTTTTATAATAAGTCAGTAATTCGGAAGTAAGGATGATGCCTTCTTCTGTTTTCTTAAAATTCCTCTTTTTAATGATATTCGTCAATTGCCTGGCCTCAGTGAGAGTTTGTGGCAATAAAGATTTATTTATGTTCAACAGATAGCCTATATAGCGCCAAGTATAAAGGAAATCCTCTTTCTCTTTTTGTGAAAGCATAAACCCTGACTGCTGTAAACCCAATAAAATGACATACGAGAATGCCAGGTTTGTCCCTGCCATATCTTCCTGATTGATAGGAAGTCCCCAGTCCATATTCCATTTCGAAGATGTCTTCAGATAGTACCTTGAAAGCGCATGAATAAGTCGCACTTTGTTGATATGAACATGACCTTTCTTATCATCATCCAGGCTTCCCGGAGTCAATACTTCGATAACGAATGAAGCGGTATCTATAAGCCGCTTGCCGGGCGAGTTTCGCATTTTGTCTGATAAATACAATGCTTTATTGCCGGGCGATGCCGCATAACAATATGGTAAAGACATAGCACCTAGTAAGGCCATCATTTCTACCGCATATTGTTTAAACAGTCGTTGACCATGTTGCACTTGCCTTGCATTAAACCAGGTTGGCTTTACCTTCTGGTTAGTGAGAAATTTTTTTATCGGAGTATTTGATTGTTGTTCGATTTGCTTTACTTCCAGTTTTAGCAACCCGTAGAGAGCAGCCTGTTTTCCTTGAGTAAATAGGTTAGCAATCAACCTATCCGCTGGGGCATCTCCTATTAGCCGTTGTTTATTCAGGAATCTTTCAGTTGTCTGCATGACCCGATAGCAAATGAATCTAACTTTAAAGTATGAACAAAATAATAGCCATAATGTTAGAAATTGGATTGGTATAAGAATGTTCAACGAAGTAAGTTGGCCTAAAGAGGAAATTTTTGTACAAAATGAAGTCAGAAAAACTTTCCTATCAAGACATTGACCGCATCATCGAAATGGCATGGGAGGATCGTACACCCTTTGAGGCCATTGAATTACAGTTTGGTCTCCTGGAAAAAGAAGTAATAGCCCTGATGCGTAAACAGATGAAAGACAGCAGCTTTAAAATGTGGCGCAAAAGAACGAATGGCCGCACTACCAAACATCAGGTATTAAGTCTTTTACAGAAAAGCCGGTTTAGATCAACCCGTCAAAAAGCTATCTCGTCAAATAAAGTCAGTAAACGATGAATGGCTTATTTCTGCAAAAGGGAAAATCTATAGACTTTCCTACCGACTACCATCCGATCATTGAACGTGTCAATCAAATCAACCCGCTTCAATACTCCGCCTCACGCAATTTTGTTGATGGAGCGGTAACCTATTTGTCACCTTACATTTCCAGAGGGGTAATCAGTGTAAAGCAAGTGCAAGATGCTGTTTTATCGAAAGGACATCCCCCCGCTTCGATTGAAAAGTTTTTGCAAGAGCTGGCGTGGCGCGAATATTTTCAGCGCGTGTGGCAAGCGAAAGGAGATGCCCTATTTGAAGATTTGAAACAACCACAAGCCGATGTGGCGCACCATAAAATGACTAACGCCATTGTGGATGGCAAAACTGGAATTACGGTTATTGACAAAAAGATTCTCGAACTATACGAAACCGGCTATATGCATAACCACGTGCGCATGTATGTAGCAAGCATCGTCTGCAACATTGGAAAGGCTCATTGGTCAGTCCCTGCCCAATGGATGTATTATCATTTACTGGATGGTGACCTGGCCAGCAACATCTGCAGTTGGCAATGGGTGGCGGGTGCATTTTCTTCAAAAAAGTATTTTTGTAATCAAGAGAATATAAACCGATATACAAAAAGTCAGCAGTACAATACCTTTCTCGATGCGGCTACTGAACGCTTGGGCAGTGCTTCCGTGCCCGAATCTTTAAAATCCACAGTTGACTTGAACTTAAAGACCACCTTGCCAATCGTTTCAAAACCGATAATTGATGTAAATAAGCCAACTATTGTTTATAATTCTTATAACCTTGATCCGCTCTGGCGAAAACAGGAAGATGTTAATCGAATCCTGTTACTGGAACCCTCTCACTTTCAAAAATTCCCGGTAAATGAAAAGGTACTTGACTTTATCATACAGCTCTCCCAAAATATTCCCTCCTGTCAATTGATGGTAGGCGAAATGGATGAATTGAAAACATGGTATAAGGATACAAGTCTGAATAAAGTTATTATTTCAAAGGAACACCCGGCCTTTAGCCACTATCCGGGTAATAAGGACGAAAGAGAGTGGATTTATCCTTCGGTAGCCGGATACTTTAACTCCTTTTTTTCATTTTGGAAGAAGTGCCTGTTTTTTTGAGATACGGAAACCGGCTACTTATTTAAGAACGCAGAATACATCCACACTAATTTTTCTTGCGCCCGAATATAATCACTCATCAGGGCGTTGGTTCCTTCGTCTGCAGCTTCATTGGAGAGCAATAGTAACTCACGCTGAAGAATGATAATTACCCTGAATGAGGACAAAATGTCCTCTATGGCTTTCATGCCGTTACTAATCCGAGCGCTCTCAGCAATTTTAGAAATCTTTCTATAATCAGAGTGGTTATGGCTTGGCGTGTGCCCTAGTGTTAAAATTCTTTCGGCTACTTCGTCAATTTTTATGAGTAGGTCATTGTACAGCTCTTCGAATTTCAAATGAAGTTCGAAAAACTTTTCGCCCTTAATATTCCAATGATACCCTCTGGTATTCTGATAAAAAATTGAATAATCAGCTAAAAGTTCATTCAGCTTTTCAGCTAATATTTTAGTTTTATTTTGTTCAAGTCCGATATCATTTAAATTTTCCATTCTAAAATTGTTTTAATTACTACGAATAGGATAATTAGGTGGCAGCTTAAATAGAAGATTTACATTTAAAATCTAAAGCTAAATAAGAGCCTTCAGGCAGATATATGTATTCACCAAACAAAGTAAAAGAGCCGGCAATAAAGCCAGAAAACCATCTCTCACCTTCACTCTAACAAACAACCCTAACAACATAAGTGTTGCCAACCCCCCTGAAGAAATTATTAAAACAGGACTATAAAGTAAGCCAACCAATAGACCCAACGCACCCATTAATTGCAAAATGACAGTAAGCAAACCGACTTTCTCAAGCTTAAAGCGCTTGAATTCGGTTTTCATGTACGGATTAATAAAATATGAGAGACTGTAGGAAAAAAAGGATAAACTCGAAAAAAGGATAAGGACGTTAACCAGACTCAAATTAAACAATATTTAACGTTGCCATAACAAGAAAGATACAGGCGATAAGCAGAAAGAATGAAGGAGCTCGTTTTTGAAATGGACTTTTATTTTTGAAATGAAAATACTGTGCGGCTATCATAAAGGTACCCATCAATGCGGAAGCATAGAGAACGACTGGGGGAAACCAAATACCGGCCAGGAGCAACGCGGCCAATGAGATTTTTGTAGCTCCAACAAGATTACGTGTTAAGTCACTTAAACCAAATTGCTTAAATTCATTTATGACATTGTGGAACCGAAATGTCCAGACAAAATCTACCGATAAAGCGACTAAAATCTGAATACCGATAACAAAAATTTTCATATCCCTGATTTTTAATTATTAACCACACACCTTCACCTGTCCACCTGTTTGCCCACCTGATTTTGATAAACTGAGAAACCCTACCTTAATTGCGTTTTTTCAATTCTTGTACGCCAAGGTAGAACCCCGCAGAAAATAGCAATGTAATCAAAGCTGCAAAATAAGGTATCAGTTCAGTCATCTTTTTTGATGTTTATAAGTTTTAAGTAGATTCCGAAGGCAAGGATTGAAGGAACCCAAATGCCAATAAAAATCGCAGCTTCTGCTTCTCCTTTAAAATATAGGATCTCGGAGAAAATAAGGGAAAGGATAGCAGAAATAAAGAGTAATTTATCCGTAATGGAGAATTTTTTGAACAAAATAGGGCTGAGTTAATGTCTTGATTAAAGGTAAGGAATAGAAAAAGACTTTTTACAAGGGAGGGCATTAAAAATATAAGGCTCCTAATGGCTAATGAGGAGCCTTATTTCGTAACTCACTCAATTACTTAGGAAGCACCACGCCATCAATAACGTGTACAACACCATTACTACCTTTCAAATCGGCTGCAGTAACAAATGCTGAATTGCCTGAATCATCAGTAAGTTTTACTTTACCACCATCGATGGAAGCTGTTAAGCTGCCACCACTTACAGTTTTCACAACGGCTTTACCGTTTCCTGACTTAATCGCAGCGGTTACGGCAGCAGCATCTAAATTGCCACTTACTACGTGATAGGTCAATATTTTTGCTAACTGAGCCTTGTTTTCTGGCTTCAATAAGGATTCTACCGTTCCGTCAGGTAATTTACCAAAAGCTGCATTTGTAGGCGCAAATACCGTGAACGGACCTTTTCCTTTTAACGTAGTAACTAAATCAGCTGCCTTTACGGCCGTTACCAGCGTAGTGTGGTCAGCTGAACCAATAGCAATGTCAACTACATCTTTTGTTTGAGCGAACGTCGCTATTGAAGCGAATAGAGCAACAAGTACTGTGAGAATGTTTTTCATAATAATGTTTGTTTTAGGCCTTTACAACAGCGAATAACACTGAATGTTTAAAAAAAAACAAAATAGTTAATTAAAAGTAGTGGACGTCGGTGCGGATAAGATGCAGCGATGATTGGTCACTTTACCCAGCGCCCTGTGGAAGATGTAGGATAGCTGAATGGTTTTGAACTTGAAGCTTCATTAAATGGATTCCGATCCATCTAAGATATTCACGCAGAGGATATTTTTTTTTAATTTTGAATCTTTAAGTGGTTTCTTCCTTTCCATAACGATAACCCCAACACCGGCCCACACGTCGAGGTCATAGTCTCCACTATCATCTACAGTAGGTCCTTTTCTTATTTTTAGCAGATGTACAACAATCTTTGGATTTTTAGGATAGGTTTCTGCTAAAGAAATGGATGTGGAAAGTCGCTCACAGGTGATGAAGTAGAGAATTTACTTAGTCATACGGAGATGGATTGTTTCTAGTTTTTAAATGGAAGGTCAACCGCAGGACGAAATTCAGTCAGCCCCTTCTCCTTAATGGCCCGCTCTACATCCTCCACGCTGGAAGGTACAAAGGCGCTGAGGTTTTCGACACCGCTTTCAGTGACCAGAGCCATATCTTCAATGCGTATGTACAGGCTTTCCTCATGAATCCAGATCATCGGATCAATGGTGAAGACCATGCCGGCTTGCAACGGTATGCCATGTACACGGCCTACATCATGAACGGCCATGCCCACCGGATGCTGAAAGTGTCCACGAAACGTTAAACCCTCTTCCACCGCTTTCAGGTGGGCAGGTTTTACAAATTGCTTACCTGCCAAATATGGCTTCATGTCGGCTGCGGCTTTGTCGAGTACTTCATTGGAAGTAACACCCGGCTTAATGTATTTAAAGAGTGCATCGCGGTATGCTACAATAAAATTATAAAGTTCCTTCTGCTCGCGGGTAAACTTTCCATTCACCGGCCAGATGCGGGTTACATCGCTGGTGTAATAATGGTAATCAGGTGCAAAATCCATCAGCACCAGGTCACCGTCTTTGAGCACATCGGTTTTACGAAAATAATGTCCCATATAGGCATTTGTACCTCCCCCGATAATTGACGCATACCCATCACCACGCGCGCCCTGCAAATGAAAAATATATTTGGCCGCTGCATCCAATTGATATTCATACACACCCGGTTGAGTTGAACGCATCGCTTCAATGATTCCCAATCCGGCAATTTGTGTTGCTTTCCGAATCAGTTCAATTTCCTTTGCACTTTTAATCACCCGCATGGCATCGAGGATGGGTGACAGATCACGAATTTCAAATTGTGGAAAACGCTCGTTAAGTTTTTGGATAAACAATGCTTCACGTGCAGGTTCTCCGTCCCATGGATCAGCCGCAGCACGAGCTTGTGCGTATAGGTTTTCATCGCGACTGTCATTTCCGTTTTCTGCCGGACTGAATTCGGTATAGAGTATGGGTGCCGGTGGACGAATCAACCCTGTGCGCACAAGATCAGCAGAAAGGAACTCAATAGCTTTTACATGATGAACACCGGTCAGTTGTTTGATCAGTTCGCTATCTTCCGCAGACAGTACTTTGCCCTCGCTTTTCTCTCTGCCTTCATCGCGGTGCGGGAGGTAGAGGGTTACCTGTCGGGTTCTCCCATTCAGCAACAGGTAGGCGTGTGCCGATTCAAGACCCGTGAGGTAATAGAATGTATTTGACTGACGGAATACACTGAACCCGGGCAATCCGCTGGCCCCTTGAACAAGTGCGATGGCATCGCTGCCTATTGACTCCATGATTCTCACCCAACGCTGCGTAAATTCATCTTTTGAAAAATCCTTTTGGTAGTGGTGGTTGTTTTGTGCACGCACAGAACAAAAAATAGCTGGAAGAATAAAAATGAGTAGGGTGAAATTTTTCATAAGCCTATAGTAGTTAATGCCTTTCACGAATAAATATAGGAAACAACTAGTGAAAATTTGTTAGTACAGCGTCCCTCGCGTTTTACGGTGATCATCTCTTTGATGAGTAGGTTGCTCATCTTCCCCAATCAAAAATGTTTTTTACCATTGCACGTTAGGATCAAACCCAACAGGAGAAAAGTAAGGATGGTACCCAGAAAAAGCAAGGCTCTGATTCTACCAAATGGATAGGTCTGCATAGGCTAAAATTAAGAAAATAGACAGATCTAATAACGAAAGGTAAGTAAGCCAACCTTATCCTGGTAATGAAAGAAGGTATGTCTTGCCTTTCTTTAAATGAAAATTCATATTTTGGTTCTTTAAATTCACCTCAACCATGGATTCCTGGGCCATCGATCATTAAAATCAGGAGGAGAAACCGAAAAGCCAAAAGAGTAGGAATCATTAAATAATCAACCTATGGAGCCTCAAAAAGTAGACATGTTTATCATGACCAACAGTAAATTCTTTGAAAGTCATCTGGTCGCCAGCGTTCGCGACCGATTAATAGCTGCTGACGAATCCAAATGGTCCATCGTTCAAACCCTCCAGTTCAAAGATCCTACTACCATCCTTATTGTATCCCTGCTGGCCGGATCGCTGGGCATAGACCGTTTCATGATAGGCGATACCGGATTAGGCGTAGGAAAACTTCTAACGTGCGGAGGCCTTGGTATATGGGCGATCATTGACTGGTTTATGATTATGGGAGCTACCCGCGAGAAGAATTATCTAAAATTCCAACAGACGATAGGGTAAATGACCAGGAACAAGTTATACCTCCTGCTGGCATTGGGATGCATGGCCGGATATACGCTGTTAGTGATGCATCCCCATGCGTCTTCGGATAGGTATCAGGTTTGCCTGATTAAACAAGTCATTGATCAGCCGTGTCCCTCATGTGGTTCTACCCGATCTGTTGTTTCCATTATGGAAGGCAACTTCGTTGAGGCCCTGATGATAAATCCACTTGGCTTTTTGGTTGCCTTCATTCTGATAGTCGCTCCGCTGTGGATACTTAGGGATGTGGTACTTCGCTCCCACTCCTTGTTTAAATTTTATCTTACTGTGGAGAACCTTTTGAGGAAACGACAGTTTGCCATTACGTTGGTTGTACTTATACTCATCAACTGGGTCTGGAACATTGAAAAAGGAATATGATTTACCTGCCAGGATTTAGCTACGAGCCGGGTGACCATGAAGCAGAGAAAGCTTCCAATAGTTATTTGATGTCACTGATTGCATTGATAGCTGGCCTTCCACTTCCGATTATAAATCTTATAGCCACATTTATTTTTTATATGGGCAACAGGAATGGCACCTATTTTGTGCGATGGCACTGCACGCAGGCGCTGTTGTCTCAGTTTTCCATGCTGTTTATCAACAGCTATGGTTTTTGGTGGACTATCTCGATCGTCTTTGGTCCGGCTGAAATCTCCAACTCCTTCATCGCCTACATGATGGTTGCTGTTGTGTTTAACCTCACGGAATTTGTAGCGACCATCTATACAGCTATTCAAACCAGAAAAGGCATTCATGTGGAATGGTGGTTTTACGGAAATTTAACCGGACTTATTTGTAAGTCTTGACTATGCAGAAAGCACTATTTCAGGCGTTTCTCATCGCGGCAATCTTCTTCCTGTCATGGTTTGCTCTGTCAAAAATAGACTGGATGACCTTGTTCAACGTTAAAAAGGCAACCCAGTCTACGGAGGAAAAACTCGGCGAGCTTTTCTGGGACCTGTTCAGGAACACCGAGAGAGAAGTAAGTGATTCTCTGGTAGTTCAATCAGTAGACAGCATTGTGACGAGGATATGCGAGTCCAACCGCATCGACAGGAAATCCATAAAGCTGCATATACTCCAAAAAGATGAGGTCAACGCGTTTGCCCTACCCGGTCGTCACCTGATCATTTTCAGCGGACTTATACTCAACACAGACAACCCCGAAGAATTGAGTGGAGTCATCGGTCATGAACTGGGGCACATTGAGCTGAATCACGTGATGCATAAACTGGTCAGAGAAGTAGGGCTTTCCGTACTCATTTCGATGACTACCGGTGGGAAAGGAGGAACTGAAGTAATAACGGAAACTGCCAAATTCCTTTCCACTACCGCTTTCGACCGGGAGTTGGAAAAGGAAGCTGATCTGAAAGCCGTAGATTACCTTTTAGAGGCAAATATTAATCCAGAACACCTGGCAAACTTTCTCTATCGCATGTCAGCACAGGAACCGGATACCTTCATGTATTTGAGTTGGATAAGTTCCCACCCGGAGTCAAAAGAGCGAGCCGCGTATATCATTGACTATATAAGCAACTCGATCGAAGGAGGAGTCTCTTTTGATGCCGCGTTGAGTGAAACGAATTGGAAGACCTTGAAGGAAAGCCTCGGCGAGTAATTTGGTTCATTTGCTTAAGGCGAAAATTAAGAAGTAGAAATACCTGAAATTAGCAAAACCCATCTAAGTATTTGGCGTAATTGGAGGGCGGCAGATCTTAGAATAGTCAATGTATGTGCCTAGCGTTTATTTCCTGACGTTGACCTCAGATAGGCTTCCCAGTTTTTCCGTACAGCACGCATGAGCGCTGGATAGACTATCCAGAGGCGAAAAGGTGTAATGAGAGCCATGTAAAATTTACCTAACCACCCTTTTGGTTTCACGTATACCGTCATGTGGATAGCCCATGTATCGTGCCCTGAAGGTATACGGCTAAGGTGAAGTGCGCCATGGACGGTGCTGTTTTCAATTTCAGAAAGAAATTCGTTTTCCAATTGATATACGGGGATAAAACTTTCGGAGCCCGGATGCGGCAGGTCGGCATAAGTTAAGTTTTCCTGTTGCGCATAACGATGCCTGATGCTTCCAGGGATAAGCTGGTTCTGTAGTGTTTTTTCATCCCACTTAAACAATCGCCCGATGAAAAAACGAATTTTGAAAAGCAACCCTGCAATGCTCTGGTTAAGCAACTGGGTGTTGGTTTTTGCAAACTGATCCATAAACAATTGAATGCTGTGAACTGACGCTAAGCTAATTTTTGGCTGCCAAACATCCTTCAATTCAAAATCGGAGAGCAAACCATGAACACGCAAAGGGTGATTGCGGTGTTGGTCATTGTCAATCTTGGTATTGGGATAAAATCTAAACATAAATTCAATTTGCCTTGGGCTAAGAATCAATAATTTATTTCCACTACTTTTTTATTCTGAAGCTTCTGCATTTGCCTCGGAACGATGTTTAAAATCTCTTCCTTCAGGGTTTTTATCAATTTGGTTTTAATATGATCGCGGTGGGTCACCAGGCTTACTTCACGTGCAGGGCTTGGTTCCTTCAATCGTTTTACCAATTTACGCTGTGGCTTGCTAAATTCCATCACCGCCAGTTCCGGCAATATGGTTATGCCATCGCTTTTGTCCACCATTCGCTTGAGTGTTTCAATATTTCCCGTTTCATACTTAAAATGAAAGTCGGAACGCTTTCGCAATTCGCACAAATTCAACACCTGGGATCGAAAACAATGCCCCTCCTCCAACAGCCACAGTTGGTCGGGATCTATCTCATTGGCCAGTAGGTATTTTTTGTTGCAAAGGGCGTTCTTCTTCGACACATAGACGAATAGCTCCTCATAGAACAGCACATCTTCCCTGATGGATGAGTCCTTCAAAGGGGTGACAACTACACCACAGTCGAGCCGGTTACTCTTCAGGTCGTTAACTACTTCTTCCGTGATCGTCTCTTTAATTACCAGGTTGAGATTAGGATATTTTTCTCGTACCTGGCTGAAGAGTGGAGGCAACAGGTAGGGCGCTAATGTTGGAATTATGCCTATGCGGAGTTCGCCTGTCAGACTTTCTTTTTGATCATTGATGATTTGTTGAATCATATTTGCCTCCCTCAAAATAATCCTTGCCTGCCCGATAATGCCAGCACCAATTTCGGTAGGAATTACAGGTTGTCGGGTACGATCAAAAATTTTCACACCCAGTTCCTCCTCCAGCTTCTGAATTTGCATACTGAGCGTAGGCTGTGTAACAAAACATTTTTCAGAGGCCAGCACAAAATGTCGGTACGTATCCAGCGCCACGAGGTATTCAAGCTGTGTTAAGGTCATAGATAGAAACTATATTATCATAAATATAATCAATTTGATTTATTACTCAGGCTATCGTAAACTTGACTTTTCGAATTGATTTTAATCATAGAAATACAGACTAAAAATGCCTAGTATGTCCATTATTAGATCGTGAAATAATTCACACAGTAAACTGATCACCAAAAAACGATTAAAAATTTATAATTATGTCAGAACACAAACATTCAAGCACCACAAGCGCAGACAGTATGAACGGATGTCCCTTTCACCATCCTGTAGGTGGGGGAACGCAAAATCAAGATTGGTGGCCTAACCAATTGAAGCTGAACGTCCTCCGGCAACACGCTTCCCTATCTGACCCGATGGGCGAAAAATTCAATTACGCTCAAGAATTTAAGAGCCTGGATCTGCCGTCTTTGAAAAAAGACCTCACTGCATTGATGACAGACTCTCAGGACTGGTGGCCAGCAGACTTCGGACATTATGGTCCTTTGTTTATTCGCATGACCTGGCACAGCGCGGGTACCTACCGTATCGGAGACGGTCGTGGTGGCGCAGGTTCCGGTCAGCAACGGTTTGCCCCGCTCAACAGTTGGCCGGATAACGTAAATCTGGATAAGGCCCGCCGGTTGCTTTGGCCAATCAAACAAAAATATGGAAGAAAAATTTCGTGGGCCGACCTGATGATTCTGGCTGGAAATGTAGCGTTGGAATCCATGGGCTTCAAGACCTATGGATTTGCAGGCGGACGTGAAGATGTGTGGGAACCGGAACAAGATGTGTATTGGGGTTCAGAGATAGAGTGGCTTGGTGATAAACGTTACTCCGGTGAGCGTGACCTCGAAAATCCACTGGCCGCTGTACAAATGGGTTTGATTTATGTGAACCCGGAAGGTCCCAACGGAAATCCTGATCCCATTGCGGCAGCCAAAGATATCCGCGAAACATTCAAGCGCATGGCGATGAATGATGAAGAAACGGTAGCGTTGATTGCAGGCGGTCACACGTTCGGTAAGGCTCACGGAGCAGCTCCTGCCACCCATGTGGGTCAGGCACCGGAAGCCGCCGGCATTGAAGAACAAGGCCTTGGTTGGAAAAGCAGCTTTGGTTCCGGCAAAGGTGGCGATACGATTACCAGCGGACTGGAAGTGACCTGGACTTCAACCCCTACCAAATGGAGTAATAACTTTTTTTGGAACTTGTTTGGCTACGATTGGGAACTTAGCAAGAGCCCTGCCGGAGCCCATCAGTGGATACCCAAAGGTGGTGCGGGGGCAGGCTCCGTTCCGGATGCCTACGATAAATCAAAACGCCATGAACCCAGGATGCTTACTACCGATCTTTCCCTGCGAATGGATCCGGCTTATGAAAAGATCTCAAGAAGATTTTTTGAAAATCCTGATGAATTTGCGGATGCATTCGCCCGGGCATGGTATAAACTGACTCACCGTGATATGGGTCCGATCGCACGATACCTGGGGCCAGAGGTGCCTAAGGAAGAACTGATCTGGCAAGATCCTATTCCGGCAGTAAAGCACAAACTAATTGATGATAAAGATATTGCCGGGTTAAAGAGCAAGATACTCGCTTCCGGACTTACCATATCTGAACTGGTATCTACAGCGTGGGCCTCAGCATCAACATTCAGGGGGTCAGACAAACGTGGTGGCGCCAACGGTGCCCGTATCCGCCTTGCTCCTCAAAAAAATTGGGAAGCAAACAATCCCACTCAACTGGCGAAAGTGCTAAAAGTATTGGAGGGCATTCAAAAAGAATTTAATGGTTCGCAGTCAGGTGGGAAAGCCGTTTCGTTGGCTGACCTCATTGTATTGGGTGGAAATGCTGCTATAGAGAAGGCTGCTCAAGATGCTGGTCATAAGGTGTCCGTGCCTTTTGCACCTGGTCGTGGTGATGCTTCCCAGGAGCAAACGGATGCCGAAGCATTTGAAGTACTTGAACCTGCTGCCGATGGATTCCGTAATTATCTGAAAACCAAATACAGTGTGTCGCCAGAAGAACTACTGATTGACAAAGCTCAATTGCTGACACTGACACCACCTGAAATGACGGTATTGGTTGGTGGAATGCGTGTCCTCAATACAAACACAGATAAGTCCAATCGTGGTGTATTCACTTCGCGTCCCGAGACACTTACCAACGACTTCTTTGTGAACCTGCTCGATTTGGGAACTGAATGGAAAGCTACTTCCAGTTCTCAGGATGTGTTTGAATGCCGTGATCGTAAGACGGGTAAGGTGAAGTGGACAGGTACACGGGTTGATCTAATCTTTGGGTCTAATTCAGAGCTTCGCGCTTTGGCCGAAGTATATGGATGTGCAGACTCACAGGAAAAATTTGTGAATGACTTTGTGGCGGCTTGGAGTAAGGTGATGAACCTTGATCGATTTGACCTGACGTAACTTTATCCTTACTGTAAAATAGAAAAGGTGGTCTGGTAACAGGTCACCTTCTTTATTCAATCGATTCAGAATTGCCAAAATCACCATCATCGAAATGAATGGCGGAAAAATCTGTGTAGAAAGCATCTACCACCAGGGTTGCAGCCTTCCCTTTACGTTGCCCAACCAGGGATAACCCGACCGATCTATTCTTATACCTTTACTGTTTTCCAACTACCCCTTGAGAAAAGCCAAAGGGTAAACAATCCAACCGATGTTTCTGAAATAAATACACCCCAGAAAACACCCGATTGCTGCCAATCTAATGTGATCGCCAAATAATAAGATAATGGTAATTGAATAAGCCAGAAGAATACCAGATTGATCTTGGTAGGCGTTGTCGTATCGCCTGCTCCATTAAACGCCTGAACCGACACCATCCACCAGCCGTAAACGATGTAGGAATAGGAAAGTATCCGAAGCCACTCCGCGCCGATCGAAATCACCAGCGCATCATCGGTAAAAATTTGCATCAATGCTTCGTTGAAGGTAAAGTAGATTACCGAAACCCCAGCGAGGAAGGTCATATTATAAAATCCTATTTTCCAGACGGAAGACTCGGCACGAACAGCATTTCCGGCACCGAGGTTTTGCCCTACCAGGGTAGCTGCTGCATTAGATAGTCCCCAGGCAGGCATCATCGTGAACATCATGATGCGGATGGCTATAGTAGAACCAGCCACAGCCTCACTGCCTACATCGGCCAGGATACGCATAAGAAAGATCCACGATGTCATGGCCACGATCATTTGTGCTACACCTCCTAAAGACGTGCGCACGATATTGAGAATGACCTTGGCATTCCAATATAGATGTGATAACCTGGCTTTAATATGCTTTCCACCCTTAAAAAGTGTCCACAATTGTATGCTAACCCCAATGCCCCTGCCTATGGTAGTGGCAATGGCTGCACCTTCAATTCCCATAGCGGGTATGGGTCCCCATCCAAATATCAACAACGGATCCAACAGAATATTTATGCCATTGGCTATGAATAAAACGCGCATGGCGATTGCAGCATCTCCGGCTCCACGGAAGATGGCGTTAATTACAAAAAGCAATACGATTACCACGTTTCCACCGAGCATCCACTGTGTATACCCAAAGCCATGTTCTATACTCCAGGCATCAGCGCCCATAATGATGAGTAAGTCTTTGGCAAAAAAGATTCCTGCGATGGCAAATGGCACCGAACACAATAGTGCAAGAAAAATTGATTGAATGCCTGCAATACCGGCATCCTCTTTATTCTTCTCCCCTATCCTTCTGGCGATAATAGCGGTAACAGCCATGGCAAGACCCATGGCCAGAGAATACAATAGAAACATGTAGGTTTCTGTAAGACCAACAGTAGCTACTGCTGAGGCACCTAACTTTCCTACAAAATAAATATCCACCACCGCAAACGTAGACTCCATGACCAACTCAAGTATCATCGGTATAGCCAGCAGAAAAATAGCCCGCTTCAGACCAATCTGTGTGTAGTCTGCCTCACTGCCGCGCAGAGAATCCTTAAGCTCTTCCCATACAGAGCGCTTGGGCTGTAACGCTACAATTTCTGGTGTGGTTTGTGGTAATTCCTGCATGAAATAAGTACTGTTTTATCTATAAATCTTCAAAAAAATGTGAATAAGTGACAACCCCATGTTAGTAATATTTTCCATTTGTGAATGATATGGAATATTTTATAAAACTTTGGGCTCCTCCTTTTTACAAATCTAGGGTTCATTGTTTAATTCAGAAGTCTTATAATACAACAATCTCCGGGGCTGAACGCACCATTGTTGGGAAAGGGCATGCATGATATCAGTGGGATTTGTGGTAATAGATTCTACGCTCAATCAGAAAAAGTATTTTTCTGTAATTGCCATCAACTCGGGCGATGTATAATCATCAACAAAAGTTAACACATTGTTAAAACGAGCAAACTCCTGCCTGGAATGGGTGGTGGTAATGATCACTATAGGACTTCCGGCACGCTCCGCGGCTTCTGCTCCCGTGGGGCTATCCTCAAAAATGATACATTCCGTAACAGGAAGACGCATTTTCAAAGCTACTTTCTCGTAAATTTCAGGATTTGGTTTTCCTTTTGCCACATCACCGGCATGAAGTGTGGCTTTGAAATAATTCCTCAAATCCAAATTGTCTAGCACAAAATCAACATTTTCTTTTGGCGCTGCAGATCCGATACCCAATGCAACATCCAACTTCTTTAACAGTGCAAGATATTCAGGTAATCCTTTTATCAGCTCTAGTGATGATTTGAAAATATTCCTGTATTCCTCTTCCTTTTCAAAAGCAAATCGACTTCGTTGTTCTGAAGTAAACTGGTCGCCAAACAACCGTAGCAAGATTTCTTCATTCACACCATGGATCTGCTGTCGTACTTCTTCCATGGTAAGATCCAAACCAAGGGCTTTGAGTTTGAGTTGCCATGCATGATGATGAGCCATCATGTTGTCCACCATGGTACCGTCTAGATCAAAAATGATTCCTTGCATAGGTTTTGCAAAGAACGCAAAAAAAAGAATTAAGAAGACTTTGAGTTTGTAGCTATATCTACTTGCTTTTTAAATACATCAATGTGATCTTCTATGCTTTCTACAATTCACCAAGCTTTCGGTTGTGGCCGCATCTGATCTCCCGGGCATATGTCATCAAGTAAAG
Organism: uncultured Ohtaekwangia sp.; assembly: GCA_964436055.1. Lineage (GTDB taxonomy): Bacteria > Bacteroidota > Bacteroidia > Cytophagales > Cyclobacteriaceae > ELB16-189. The sequence goes on along the minus strand of CAYTBO010000026.1, from coordinate 17,068 downwards.
CCTGTTTGTCCGTCATAAGAACCTGGCGGTAAAAGTAAAGTATGAAGAAATTTTATACGCGGTAGCCGATCCCGGTCCGAATACTAATTCCTCCACACAAATTTTTGAATTCTTAGTAGGCGGCACCTATAACTGATGGCTGGGGGTAGCCAGTGGATTTATCGGTAAAATGTAATTTTCAGGAGCTAAGTCATCCGGGAAGTTTACAAAACCCAACAACTACCAATTCATTTTGCAGATCAGGAAGGAAAAACAAATTGCACTATACCCATTTTTCTTGAATAAAGGTGCACGGGTTTTATCGTTGCAGATACCGGCTCTGGCTACTACACAAAACGCAATTTGACTTTTTGAAATAATGAAAAGCGACCGGCATTGCTGCCGGCCGCTATCCTACTTAACATTAAACTCCCCACAATATGCAAAGGGGGATCTTTTTAGCGATGATCGCTTCGTTCTATTTAGTCATGCTGGATTTGTTTTCCCACAATGTTACCGTTGAAGGTAACTCAGGGGTGGAAATCCTTCCTGCTGAAAAATTGGTTACAACTACATTGTCAATATGCCCGTTGTCAGTACCGGTATTAACACTACCATCTTTTGAATATATCCATCGAATGGTATGGTTACCGGCAGGCACAACCATGTAAAACCGGAATGGACCTCCTGTTCCCGCAATACCGGAAATGGTGGCACCATTGTCAATGTTCCAGCGAAGGAAATCACAACATTGCTCACTGGAGACCCACGCGTCAAATGATACAATTCCCTCAATTGGCAAGTTTACCGTCATAGAGAGCGTTGAACTTTGATTGTGCGTGATTACTCCACTCTGGGCTCTGCGTTCAGTCGTTGATTGTGTTATTCCACCCGGAGAAAATGTTGGTACAGTCCAGGCTGGAGCGCTTGAAGCAAACGGAGCAGGTATTAGTGCACTTCCGTTAAAATTCTGCAAATAATCTTTATATGAATTTCCTGTAGGACCTGTAGGACCAGCAGGACCTGTAGGACCAGCAGGGCCTGTAGGACCAGCAGGACCTGTAGGACCTGTAGGGCCTGTGCTACCGGTACTACCTGGGCTACCTGTGTTTCCTGTTGGACCAGCAGGGCCATTGGGGCCATTGGGGCCGGGAGGGCCTTCTGGTCCATCGGGACCTTCGCAAGCAAGCAGGAAGAACAGTAGCGTAATACTAAGTAATGTTTTGTTTAAGGTTTTCATTGAAGTAGGTTTTGTTTACGACAACTAATAGCGTAGATAAAACAAGCTTTTCATAACCCATAGGGATGATCAACGGAATGTTGTGGGTGAAGTCCCGTAATTTGGATTTTGGTCAAACATGAAATACCTTTAAAACGACCTTACCGCCCGAACTTTCGGGAATGTTTCTGTTTTAAAGTAGACAAAAGACAATCCCGCATTCATACCCGTTCCAAAAAATATACCCCAGGCATTGATGCACCATTGCCATTGGATGAGCTCCAGTATGCGATCTCAGCTACTTAAGCAATGGATGGAGGCATAAAGTGCGAGCCTTTCAGATCGGTCGTACCATCATATGCCACCTGCACCTGATCTGCGAATGAGATTGCATATTTGAGATAGCAATAATCAGGACCAACCATCGCAGAGCGCTTATCTACTGTTTGCGCCTCGATGAAGAGAAATAAATGACCAAAAGCAAATACAGAAACAACAGCTCTCATAATCCAACAATCAATGAAAGCGCATACTAAAGGAAGCTGAAACTAAAATGAAAGGTGTTGGGACAATCCGGTCATTTTTGTATTTATCGTGTTCAAAAATGGATTATATTGTGGCTGCATAAGGTAACTGATAGAGTTGTAAAGCGTTGAGCTTGCAGCGCTGTCAGTCATATTAATCTGGCTGGCTTTAATCATGAGAATGCCTTTAAAAGTTTTACTTTTTGGGTTTTGGAGTGCCCTGCACTTTACAGTCATGGCCCAACCTAAAATTGATAGTCTGCAAATCAAGCTGGCAAACACAAGCACTGAAACTGAAGTAGCATTAATCAACAAGGCCCTCGGCTATCAATACATGCTGGCCGGTTTCCACAATGAAAGTGACAGGACAGCCGCATAGGAAGTAAAATGGATAAGATCAGAATTTTGATAATTGAAGACGAGTTGATTATCGCGCAGGACCTGTCCGAAATCCTTGTCGAAAATGGGCATGAGGTATGCGCCATTGCAAAATCTTATGATGAAGGTATCTCAGCCATTGATAAACATACTCCCGACATTATTTTATTGGACATTCAAATCAGAGGAACAAAAGACGGAATAGTTTTGGCGCAAACGATCAGGGATGAATACAAGGTTCCATTTATTTTCATCTCATCCCACACCGATAAGGCAACGCTGGAAAGGGTGAAGGATACAAACCCTTATGGTTTCCTTGTCAAACCTTATGAAGAGGAGGATGTGCTCGTAGCCGTTGAAATGGCTTTGAACAATTTTTCTAAAGAACAAAATGCAGAAGCTACAGACACTTCCGACTTTGTCATCAACCAAAGCCTGTTTGTCCGTCACAAGAACCTGGCAGTAAAAGTAAAGTATGAAGATATTTTATATGCGGTAGCCGATGCCAACTATTGCACGCTGCATACTAAAGTCCAGAAATATATATTACGATCTACATTAAAAGAACTGGAAAGTAAATTGAAAGGCGGCCCTTTCTATCGCTCCCATAAATCCTATCTTATTAATCTGAATCAGGTTACTGCAATAAACAGTGAAATTGTTTGCATTGGCGAGGACCGGCTACCTATCGGACGCGAGCAACAGACATGGTTGATGCAGCATGTCAACAAGCTATAATCAATAAATTCTACTTAGCTCCACCAGGAAAGTGGTAATTTCAGATCGGCAATACTATCAATCACCAGGTCTGGTTTGAAAGCGTAGTTGTTCATCTCCTCCTTTTTAGAAATACCTGAGAGTACAAGAATGGTTTTATAGCCCATCTGCACGCCACCCCTGATATCTGTTTCCATGGTATCACCAATCACAGTGGTGTGGGCCGTTTCCAGTCCGATGAACTTACGTGCCGATCGCATCATTACGGGACTGGGCTTGCCGGTAATGAATGCTTTCTTTCCGGTAGCTTCTTCTATCATAGCTGCCGTTGCCGCTATGCCCAGGTTATTCCACCCTTTTTGTTTTGGTGAAGGATCTCTGTTGGTGGCAATTAACTTGGCTCCTTCCAATATCATATCCACGGCACGCTGCACCATTTCCAGGGTGAAGTTCCTTCCTTCGCCCAAAACCACAAAGTCAGGCTCCGTGTCTACCATCACCAGTCCGTTGTCATGCAAACTTGATAGCAACCCGCCTTCACCTAATACATAAACCGTACCCCTGGGTGCCTGACTTGATATAAAGGAAGCTGTGGCCATGGCGCTGGTGTAAATATGTTTTTCGGATACTACGATACCCATACGCTTTAACTTGCGTACCACTTCCAGGCTGGTGCGCTGGCTGTTATTGGTCATGAAGGTAAACGGGATGTCCTGTTTAATAAGGTTCATGATGAATGCGTCTGCGCCCGGTATCAACTTGTCGCCTCCATAGATTACACCATCCATATCTATTAGTAATCCTTGCATGTCAATCAAAGTTTATACATCGGTAAGTTACTTAAATATTCTAAGGTACATGACAGAGGTTATTATCTGTAAATAAAATTGCAGTACACGATACAGATATTGAGAAAGCGCAATCGTTTGTGGTCAACGATCACGCATTACATACATACTGAGTTCTGCAAATGCCGTGGGCTAGCCTCTAGAGAAAAACCTATTGATAACCATTTCTTAATGGTAATACAATAGCGCTGCACCTTGGGAGATGCAAAGAGGTGAACAAATAATTCGTGAGGTATTTACCCGAGGTAAGCCTTCAGTTCCTTACTTCTGGAAGATTGCCTGAGCTTGCGAGTTGCCTTCTCTTTGATCTGGCGTACACGCTCCCGGGTCAGGTCAAACTGATCAGCAATTTCTTCCAATGTGATAGCATGCCCGCCGGACAACCCATAGTACAAGGAGATCACCTGTGATTCACGCTCACTTAGAGTAGACAAAGCCCGTTTTACTTCCGTGCGCAAGGAACTAATCATTAGCTCTGCATCGGGAACTTCAGCACTCTCGTCTTCCATAATATCCAACAAAGTACCATCGCCATCACCCTGGGCAAAAGGTGCATCAACTGAAACTTTCCGTGAACGAAAAGCAAGGTTGGTACGAATTTCATCGGCCGTCATTTCCATCATATCAGCCAACTCATCTTCGGTAGGCTCGCGCTGATGGCGCTGCTCCAATTCAGAAAAAGCATTGTTGATTTTATTTAATGAACCTACCCTGTTCAGCGGTAAGCGTACAATCCGGGATTGTTCAGCCAATGCCTGAAGGATACTCTGACGGATCCACCATACCGCATAGGAGATAAACTTAAATCCGCGGGTTTCATCAAAGCGGGTTGCTGCCTTGATCAATCCCAGGTTTCCTTCATTTATAAGGTCACTGAGGGTAAGACCATGATTCTGATATTGCTTGGCAACAGAGACAACGAAGCGCAAATTGGCGTTTACCAACTTCTCCAAAGCCACCTTATCACCCTCCTTTATTCGCTTAGCCAACTGCACTTCCTGATCAGCAGTGATCAGGTCAATTCTGGCAATTTCGCTTAAATACTTATCCAGTGATTGAGTTTCACGATTGGTTATCTGCTTGGTTATCTTGAGTTGACGCATCAATGCTTAAATTGTTAATGTTATATATGTTTTATCCTGATTTCTGTGTAAATCCCTGAGCTTAACCCTGATAGAACGAATAATACCGACATTAGTTCACCAATTGGCTGGTTTCCAAAAGGTGTATTTAAAATGTTGGCTTAGCGCTATTTGGGGGGTACTTCCGGGAAATGCATATCAAACCGTGAACAAAGATACAACATTTCTAACGGAACGGCAAGAAAAATTGCTATTAAGTGGGTGTATTACAGTATGTTAGGATCGAAGACGATTGCTCTACCGCCGGGGCTTCTAAAGCAACCCAAAAAGGAATATCGTAAACAATCCCCAGGCTGTACCCGACACCATGCTTAAAATGGCCAGAAGGATAGCATGGGGCATCCATTCCTCGTTGTAAGCTGCTGTAACTGCGGGTGCTGTCGAAATGCCTCCCAGGTTGGCCATACTGGCGATGGGTACCCAGGCCATATGAAGTCTTAGCGCGCGTGCAATCGCCAGCATGATTATATAATGTAACAAAAGCCAGATCAAGGCAACAATTACAAACGGAATCGGTAAGGACAGCCCTCTAAAATCAAGCCGAAGCCCCAGAATGGCCATGATCAAAATAATCAATACGCCACCTAACTTAAGAACGTAGGCATGATTCCACCTGGGTACAAGATTGCCAAGCAATAAGCCTAAAACTGAAAGTGAGATAACGCGCCATAAAAAGTTCTTAATGAGCCAGTTAACTACAAATATTACAGCAATAATTGATGCGGAAGTAACAATGATAGATCCAATGGTACGGCTATTGGGTTTAATACTATCTTCAATAAAATCCGGTATCTTTTCTGTGATACCGAAGAATGCATTGAGCTGATCGCTGCGTTTTATTAGCTGGAACATGAGGATGGTCCAAATGTTTACCAGTATGTTGTCGAGCACAAGTACTGACAAGAATAGAGCCTCCGGAGTGCCTACCAACTCCTTCAGTACAAGCTGACTGGTGCTGCCGCCAATCCATCCTCCTACGATGGGTACCAGCCCTTTCCAATATCCCAGTTCTATAAACATGTTGTACGTATCACTTGCCACAAACTGCGAACTAAAAACCAAAACTGCCGGTAGTGTGGCAATAGCGCAGGACCCCAGTACAAACAAAATGATTGGCCTGGCTCCTACCATCTTCAGTTGTGGAATTGACAAGGCACTCATCACGGTGAGAATAGCAAAAGGAATAATCCAATTGCGGCTGACCGTATGCAAAAATACGTTGGATAAATCTTGTCCGGTACTGTGTGTAATACCGGCAGGGATAAGGTATGCAAATAGAATAGCAGGAAACCAGTTGAGTACTTGCTTGATCCATGCGTTATTTTGTTTACTGAGCCACAATACGGCCATCACCGTAAAGACAACAACCCCAGTGGCTACAATGGCGTCAGTCATTGCCCGATAGGTAACTGATTTTTAACATTGACTTAATTTTCTGAGGTAGGTTTGTAATAAGCCATATTTCCCCACAAGTGATTGAATTCTTTCAGAAATGACTTGATCACGGTTGCTTCTTTTGTAAGCAATACATTTTCATGATTGTATCGGGCAGCGCTAAGCGTCCAATTGTAACTCCCGGTAATGAGCGCACGTTCATCGACTACCATAAACTTGTGATGCATGTGGTTGGGGCTGCTATCCATTTTCACTTTGATTCCTTCTTGTGCCAGTTGTTCTATATCTGAGCCTAAGTCCAGTGACTTATCATTATCGGTAATGATCTTTATCTCCTTCCCCCTTTTATGAGAATCAATAATAGCATCGGTAATGCGGTCATCACTGATGGTAAAAACACATATACTGATTTTGTTTATTGCAGACCGGATGTTGTCGATGATGATATTGCGGCACGCGTCACCCGGACTAAAGAAAGCGTCTGATAAATCCCTGGTAGGTGTGACCAGTGCGCTGTTTGCATTCCTGATCCATTCCAGTATAAAGGGGAAGTTGTCAGCACTTGCTTTTTCATTGGCGATTTCATAAATTTTACTGCGTAGGAAGTTAAGTTGATCGTGGCTCAATGGCCTTTCACCGATTAACGTTTTGAGTGATTTCTTTTCCGATCTGGAAAATATTTCATCTGCTATACTCAACCGAAGCTCCGCTACGATCTCGTCTATTACCTGCTGGGAGTTTATTACAGCCAAGCCATTCGCATTTTAAATGTGAGCATGGCTATAAACTTACAATTTCAATTCTGAAAATCAACGATTAGTGTTTGCAAATTATCAAAGGCTTATTTGAGGGGCAATCGTTGGGTAGCTCAATACGAGAAAATAACAAAAAGAGTTTGCCATCTCTCTACTTTTATTGTTCAGCCTATAATGTAAAAATGACCTGATTGTGAGCACCCATTTAACCTAATCGATCTTCTATTACCAGCTAGAAGAAATCCCCGGCCCTGAACAGTGAAGATGCTATCCGATTGGTAGAATGAGGTTATCCCAGAATAGTTATGACAATAACGTAAAACACAGAAGGACAAAGCAGGGCGGCCAACCCGGTGTAAAACGTAGCGGTAAGAGCGCCATAGGGAACCAACCGCGGGTCAGTAGCTGCTAAGCCTGCAGCTACACCACTGGTTGTTCCAATCAATCCGCCAAACACCATGGCAGAAACAGGATTGTTTAAACCAATATACCCGGCAATAAATGGCGTACCAATGGTTACTATAATAGACTTGATAACACCAATAGCGATGCTGATAGCAATTACATCGGAGCTGGCTCCAATAGCAGAACCCGTGATTGGCCCTACAATAAATGTGCAGGCGCCAGCCCCAATCGTAGCAAAACTTTTAGCGTCTGTATATCCCATGACATAGCCAATCGTTCCACCCAAAAAGAAAGCGACAAATACACCGAGGAAAAGCGAAATGATTCCAATGATTCCAGCGCGTTTTATCTCCGTAATACTGGCACCCATGGCTGTGGCTACAACCGCAAAATCCCTCATCATGGCACCACCTAATAATGCCATGCCTGAAAAAATGGGGATGTCGGCAATTCCTTTTTCATCTCCTAAAAACGCCAGTCCAAGGCCTAAAATAATGGCAATGGCCGCACCGGGTATTTTCTTGTTTATCAAATTTGAAAGCCCATGGGATACAAACATGATTATACCCACAAAGAAGAAGGCGAAGACCAGTGCATTTCCTGTCAAAACATTTTCAATAATGCTCATGCTACTGGAGTTCCGTGTCTAACGCTTTATTGCCGGCCAATCTGGTTAACAGCGGTACAAGCAAGAGGCATAATCCGGTTGCAATAACACCTACTGCAAGGGCTACCCACCCTCCTGTCATTGCCGCTTTTACATTTTGGGTGGCTGACATCGCAATGACAATTGGTATATACATCGCATTCCAAAACATGATCCCACTCTCCGTTTCAACATCAAACCGACCTTGTTTTTTTATTTTGTCGTTTAACAAAATCAAAAAAAACATAGCAAAGGCTACACCACCCATGTTACCGGGGATATCAATCCAGAATCCCAGCAAGTTTCCGAGAAATTGTCCGGCTAAAAAACAACCGGCAAGAATAGCAACACCATAAATTTTCATCGTTTGATAATTGAGGTAAGGGTCCCGAAAGGTTCTAAGATAGGTTTTTGAGTACGCTGGTGCAATGGGCTTGTGCCCTGCGGTTGGATCAAGGATTAGGTGGAAGCCAAAGGAGAAGCGATAACATCTGATACAGGCAAGTGACTTGTAAACTTCGACCCAACACCAAGTGTAATGCTTACTTCAATTATTCAGGCGTTAAATTTAAAAATCCTGTTCAGTTGATCGGGTTCAATCGATCACAAAAAAATCATCGCATAGAAAAATGAGTTTCCAGGGGATGACCCATTACCAATGCTATGAACCAGGAGGTATTGTAGGTCTCACCTCAATTTTACTTGGCAATGTTCTGGGATTCATTTCCAGCAAATCAACAACGAGCTGACCAATATCCTCAATTTGAATTTTCCATGCATCTGCCTGACTGGGTGTATGATCATTGAAATAAGTTGCTACCGAACCAGGCATAATGGTGGTTACTTTTATACCATGCTTGCGCAAATCCAGCATGATAGCCTGTGTAAATCCGGTAAGGCCAAATTTGCTGGCATTGTATGCCGAACCTCCCGCAAAGAAATTGGTACCGGCAAGACTTGAAATAGTAATGATATAACCTTTCGATTTTTTTAACGCTTCCACGGAAGCTTTTACCGAATTGAATACTCCCGTCAGGTTGGTATCAATTGTTTCGCGCCACTGCTCTTCTGTCATCGTTTCTATCGATCCAAAAATGCCAATACCCGCGTTGGCAACAAGCACGTCCAATTGGCCCCATCGTTTGATCACTTCCGCTACGGCATCGTCAACTGAGCTTTTATCACGCACATCCGATTCAACACCGATAACTTCAGCACCGCCAATTTTCTTGAGCCTGTCTACTGCTTCCTGTACAGCTTTCAGGCTTCGGCTTGTAATGGCAACCTTTACGCCTTGTTTTATTAATGCTTCAGCTATTCCAAATCCGATTCCTTTACTGCCTCCCGTTATCAGGGCAGTTCTTTCATTCACGGCCATATCTTCAAATGTTATCGTTGGTACACCACATGATGCAATTTGAAACCTATCGCACAATCCTTAATTAAACGTACAAGGTAAGTAAGATACAGAGGTATGACAAAAAATAATTCTCAACCTTGTACAGGGTTGAGAATTATTGTGGCATAGTTACTGGGTTTTCTATTCCTCAATAAATTCCTGGAATGTTTTCAATTTAGGTTGCTCAATACCATTCTTTATGCCCAGGCTTTCTACTTTTTCAATTCTCCGGCTTTTCGTCAAGGAATAATCTGCTTTGGCTTTGTTGAACGTATCTTCTAAATACTTCAAATTTTCCATTTCGGATGCAGAAGGGGCAGCAAATCCGGACGCAACTTTGCTGTAAAGCTTTGCAATATTTTCCCTCAGCTGTGGTTCAGCCGCCCCCACATAATTATCGCCGGTTGTAATCACCAGGGTCTTCTTGAGCTTATTCAACTCATCGATTAATGGCTTGGAAGCTTTTTGCGCACTTGAACTTGTAGCAGCAACTTTTTCCGCATGAGCTAGTGTTTCATCCATTTCATAGATTATATACGCCAGCTCCTCTGTCATGTTAAATAGCTTTTCTGAAACTTCTTTCAATTGCTGCCTGTCCTTGTCTGTCCACAATGAGTTTGGATCAGGAATCAATGTAAGTGAAGTCTCAAAAGTTTCCTTTCCCTTGGTCATCACCACTTTGTAGTCGCCCGCTGGTGCACGCATAGGCGTGAACCCTCCAAATGAAAGTGTTTTTGCTTTGGCCATTTTAGGCTGACGCGTGAGACCATTCCAGGTAACCACATTGATACCTCTTGATTTACCGGGATTGATCTCAATCATTTTCTTGCCCTGCTGATCCATAATATCCAGACTCATCTTGCCGAAGATGTGTTTCTTCTTCAGGTAATAGATTATTTTAGCATCGCGAGTTGGATTTTCCCCAACAAACTCCATTTCTGTCGCAGTTCTTCCAAAATCTGTTTCTTCTACAATGATCGTAGGTTTGGTTTTGAAGAAATGCACTTCTTTCGCCAATACCTCCTGATCAATTTCCCTTAGCGGACTAATGTCATCAATGATAATAATCCCTCGTCCGTGGGTTGCCATCACCAGATCATTCGTCTTTTTATGCAAATCGATATAATGCACGGCAGTGGCCGGCATATTATTGGTGAAGCGACTCCAGTTTTTTCCATCATCGATGGATATATACAAACCAAACTCGGTACCCAGGAATAATAATCCAGGTTTTACATAATCTTCCTGAATGCTTCTTGCAAAACCATAAATGTCCGCTGTCACCAGAGAGGTCCAGGTTTTGCCATAGTCCGCAGTCTTGTAAACATAAGGCTTCATGTCATTCCTGGTGTGACCATCAAACACGGCATAGGCAACTGCCTTGTCATGCACGCTGGCTTCGATATGATAGCACCATGTATTAGGAGGAAGACCAGTAATATTTGGTGTAGTGTTTGTCCATGTTTTGCCACCATCACGCGTTACTTGCACATTGCCATCATCCGTACCTGCCCATATTACATTTTCATCAAGTGTCGACTCAGCAATTGTAAATATGGTGCAATGATTTTCCGCGCCAGAATTATCTTTTGAAAGACCTCCTGAATCTTCCTGATTTTGTTTGGCTGGGTTATTTGTAGTTAAATCGGGAGAAATCTTTACCCAGGTGTCGCCCATGTTATTTGACTTGTGAACGAACTGGCTACCCATATAAAACCGATCTGCATTGTGAGTGCTCACAGCCATAGGTGCATTCCAGTTAAATCTCAACTTGGGGTCTCCCTGCACAGATAACGGTTGAACAGTCTTGGACTGCTTTCTGTCAAGATCATAACGCCATACATTTTCCGCACCTTGCATCTCAGAATAAATAATATTCTTTGAAGGATGCTTCAATACACGGAATCCATCGCCAAAGCCTACACTATTCCAATCCCGTGCTTCAATTCCTCCGGGCGATCTTGACGGACCATACCAGGAACCATTGTCCTGAAGACCTCCATAGATGTTATAAGGTTCTTTGTCGTCCAGGCTGATGTGATAAAATTGTGATACAGGAATATTGGCAACGATCTCCATGGTATTGCCGCCATCCCAGGTTCGATATACACCCCCATCAGTTCCCACATACATTCTATCCGAATTCTTGATATCAAATTCAATATCATGTATATCGGCATGCATTTGCCCGAGACTTTTAAAAGATTTTCCTCCATCACGACTGATGGAACCAAACAACCCCGCTTTCACAACCACCTCGGGATTGCGTGGGTCTATGGTAATTCTGGAAAAGTAAAATGGACGTACGACCAAACCAAAATCCTTATTCAAGTGCTTCCAGTTTGCTCCTCCATCATCGCTTCGGTAAAGACCCTTTTCCTCATCCTTGGCTGATTCAATAGCCACGTATAGAATCGCACTGTTGGATGGTGCCAATGCAAAAGCAATTCTCCCAAGGTTGCCTGAAGGAAATCCGTTATGTATTTTATTCCAATTTTTTCCTCCATCAATAGATTTGTATAACGCACTATTGGTGCCGCCTGAGCTGAAGGACCAGCCTGTTCTGCGGAATTCCCACATACTGGCATATAAAGTGTTTGGATTTTTAGGGTCAATCACAAGATCTGCACAACCAGTTCCAGGCCCTACGTACAACACCTTGTTCCACGTATTGCCACCATCTGTTGATTTGAAAACCCCACGCTCTTCACTATCACCCCACAATGCGCCCAGCACACCTACGTACATTTCATTTGTATTGCCGGGATTAATCTCTATGCTGCTAATTCGCTCAGATTTATCCAATCCCTTTATCTCCCAGGTTACACCCCCATCGACTGATTTATACAATCCATCACCAATGGAAACACTGTTGCGCGTCCAGATTTCTCCAGTACCTACCCATACGATATTATCGGGATCCTTAGGGTCTAGTTTTACTTTACCAATCGACTGAGGATATTCATCAAAGATGGGTTGAAAAGAGGCGCCACCATTACCAGACTTCCAAACACCACCTCCTGCTGATCCGGCATAAATGATCCTGTCGTTGGAAGGATGCACTTCAAGATCTATGATTCTTCCGCTCATGATAGCCGGTCCTATTTGTCGGGCACGGATGTCGCCAAACAACTCTTTGCCTTTAAGCACAATATCCTGCGCATAAACCGGCAGCTGAAGAATTACTAAAAGAGCTAGAAAATAAAATCTAATCATCGTTCAAAATTTTTAGTTAGGAAATGCAAAGTCACTTTCAGTCACCGTTGGATTTACTTCAACAGATTCAATAACCAGGGGCTGCGAATCTCCTCCTTTTAATCCTTGTGTCATAGAGAATGGAAAAAATAGTCCGTTTACCTCCTGATAGTCGCTTAACTTAATTTGTGATATCTGACCCTTGGCCGGTCCTTGCTTTATCTCTGATTCCTGACCAATAGGTATCATAGCTTCAGTATCAAAGAAATAATAAAGTACATCTTCCGTCACCACGCCATCAATTGTTCTGGGTTCCCTAACTATTTTAATTTTGAAAGTTTCTGCACCATCAAAGGTTTCTTTACCTACAAGCTCTACAGTGTATCCCTTTTTCTTATAATCATAAAATGAGTCAGGAAAATCATTTGTGTCTAGTTTTGCATTGGCCGTACTTTCTTCATCAGATTTTTCGGCTTGCATAGTAGCGAAATTAGTGCTCCACAAATTAGTACCATCAAAAACACCTTGTCTTAAGGTTTGACCTTGCAATACAAAAGATGTGTATTGGCGACCGTCCTTTAACTGAACAATTTCAAGAGGTATCTCTATTCCGCCCTGATTGACTTTGGCTTTTATTTTCAGGCCTTGCAGCTTTCCCCACGCTTCCATACCACCTGTATTTTCGAAATAGGAGTTAATTATCTCATCTACATTTTGTGCCTGGCTATAGCTTGTGCAAATAGCAACGAGGGCAATCGCTAACGTCATTTTAACGCATTTCATATTGATTGTAATTTGGGTTTGTTTAATTTTTTTGAATTGAATGTTGTGACAACGGTCAACAGAATGGAATCCGTATTAAATTTATACCTTTCATATGACGTATCATCCTAGTAATTAGTTGCTGAACTGGCTTCGTAATTACAGAAAATCATCAAAAACTACACTATTAATTTCATAATAAACCCTTCAAAAAGCCTATTCTAATCCGTGAGGCTTCCATACGGCTTCGTTCATAAAATATCTCCAGGTCGCTGACTTCGCCTTTGTCCAACCAGACGCCATGCCCTTGGATACAGGAATCAATCATTATCATCGACCCATGACCATATTCCCGCCTCTCCAATTCTGCGTTGCAGACGGGGCAATTAATAGGATTCTGTTCCCTTGATTTGACCAGCAAAATTGATTTTCCCACATAATCAGGAAGGCGCTTAAGTTCATCCTCATAATCATTAAGCTTCACATCCTGGATTTTCTCCAACTCACCTTTGTCAAGCCATACCGCCTCGCAGGAAGGGCAATAATCAGTTTCTACCACACCTTCATATTGTTTTTTGATGAGGGCAGTCTTATCAATAGGACAATTCATAAATAATATGGGATGTTAATCTGTCGAATGTTACTTTAGTAAAAGTAATCATTTCAACTGATCCTAATTATCAGTTAGTTTTATTTTGTGTTATCATTTTTAAACCAACCCACATGAAAAAATTCATCGCACTTACTGTAGTGTTTGCCAAAGACCAAACCCGTACCGAATTGATAAATATGGAGAAAGTTATCCGCATCATCGCTGGATCTGCCGGAAGCATGATTTGCTTCAACTCCTCAGGCTCAGATCATATTACCGTGAAGGAATCACAGGATGAGATTGTGATCTAATGAGTTAAGCTATCTCTACTGAGGAAAATAGAATCTCCTTAATGAATCGGTATATTGCTTCGGTCTGATAAGCAATTAATGACAAACAATTAAAGGTAAGATATCGTAACATGCCCGCACCCAAATCACAGTATTCTTCCACATTTACTACACTACTTACCCTGATTGGTGTAGCCGTAGGTTTAGGAAATGTGTGGCGTTTTCCCTATATGATGGGCAGCTATGGCGGCAGTGCTTTTCTGGCTGTATACCTTTTGTTTACAATCCTATTTGCTTTCCCTGCCCTCATGGCGGAGATGGCGCTGGGCAGAATGAGTGGCAAGGGAACAATCGATGCTTTACGACTGGCTTTTGGAAAGCCTGTCGGAACTTTGACTGGTTACTTATTATTAGGAGTAGTCACCATTGCTGGCTCATACTATGCGGTAGTAGTTGCTAATGTTATTTACTCTGCCTCCTTCTCTGCCTTATTGGGTTTTAATAAAGGGACAATAGAAAACTACAATTCAGGATTAGGTAATGGTGGCCTTCAATATGCTATCACCTTATTGCTCATCACAGGAAGTCTTTTTGTCATTCACAAAGGATTGGTAAAAGGAATTGAATGGACAAGCAAGATCATCATGCCCTTCTTTGTCGTTGCCCTGATCTATATGATTGTTCACGCGCTTACATTGCCCCAGGCTTGGGAGAAACTTCTATCGTTTCTATCTCCACAAATGGATAAGCTTCACGCTACAGAAATTTTTGCTGCATTGGGTCAGGCCTTCTTTTCTGTTGGATTGGGGGGAACATTCGTAGTAGTATATTCATCTTACATCAAAGAAGAACATAGCATTCCGAAGATGGCCTTGTTTACCGGTCTGGGTGATGTTGGCGCGTCACTCCTGGTGAGCCTCTTTCTCGTTCCTTGCATTTTGGTGTTTCAATTAGATATGGCCTCTGGCCCGGGTTTGATCTTTAATACTTTTCCGCAGTTGTTTGCAACCATGCCTGGTGGGAGGTTTGTGGGAACATTGTTTCTTTTCGCGCTTTCTCTGGTAGCTTTTCTTTCTTTGATTGCTGCCTACCAGGTTACCTACTTTACCATCAGCAACGAAAGACCCGAACTGAATACTTCCAAACTGTTGATAATTATTGGAATAGTGCAGGCGATACTGGCTTTGCCCAGCAGTTTGTTTCCTAATATGATTGGTATACTCGATTTGATCTTTGGATCGGGCATGCAGGTGTTTGGAAGTATGCTTTGCGTGATTGGTTTATTGTGGGGAATAGGTAAACAAGCTTTTTTTAAAAACCTTTTTAATAACGAAAACTATTCAGGACTTCAGCAACTGACATACATTTGGATCAGATGGGTTATTCCCATTGCTCTCCTGCTTGTCTTGATGGGTTATATTTATGACTCTTTGTAACCTAGACTATTTTCATTGGCAAGAAATTGTTAACTTAGTTCACTACAAAGTACATGCCTATGAAAGATTTCAAGAAAACAGGAGACAATATTGAAAAGAATACAGTTGAGGATCACGATGGCATTCTTACCATTCGCGGTGGCGGTGGCAAACGCGACTGGAATGGAATTCATTACAAGCAAGGCATGTCAGAGAAAAACGTAGGATCCGAAAGACTTTCAGTAAACATCGCCACCATCCCTCCTGGTGGTGTTGCTTTTGCCCATATTCACGATGGCTTTGAAGTGATGCTGTATATCCTTGAAGGTAATGTACGCCACGAATTCGGAGATGAACTGAAAAAGACGCTCGAAAACACTGCTGGAGATTTCATATTCATCAAATCAGGAGTGCCTCACGAAGTTTTCAACATGAGCGAGACCGAGCCGGTAGTTGCTTTTGTAGCTCGCTCTGCAGCCAACGAGTGGGATAATATTGTACCTTACGATCGGGAAAAGGGCATTGTAATACAATAGTCTGCAAACCATGAGGCAAAATAACAGAAACGCTTTTCACAAATTATTAGCAGCAACGGCATTGTTGTTAAGCCTTTTTGCTTTCGCGGGATTTGCAAAAGAAAGCAGTTCCATTCATAGACCATTGCATTCTGAAAATCTGATTTCACATCGTACTGAAAAGAAAACAGTTCAGTATTTCGATTTGAAAAATAGCTATGGAAGCCTCATTCTGTTTTATCAATACTATGCCATCACCAAAATCGCTGACTTTAGTCGGCAAGTTTGTCTGACTGAAATAGCATGTGCAAGAACGCTACTTCAATTCAATGACCTTCCTTCTCTTATTAGCTTTATCAAGCTTCCTTCTTCTGAAGAAGCACACTCCTCTTTTTCATAATCTAAGGAATAAATCTATTCCTTCGGTAGTTACACCGATCATTTAAAAGAAAATTTTACCTCACCAAGTCAATCGGCACGCGGTGTAAATAATTTACATGGAAAAATTCAAGAAGGTACTTCGCCTCACAAGCTTAGTACTACTGATTATATTAGCTTCACTCGGCATTGGAATTACAGGTCATTTTTTACCCAACAACAGGGAGAAGTACAGAGACAGA
The DNA here is from genome assembly GCA_964436055.1 of uncultured Ohtaekwangia sp. Lineage (GTDB taxonomy): Bacteria > Bacteroidota > Bacteroidia > Cytophagales > Cyclobacteriaceae > ELB16-189. Next base: position 272 of record CAYTBO010000026.1, on the reverse strand, counting down.
GCGGTGCAAATCGAACTTATAGATAAAAAGCATGAAGAGGATTCGAATGAAGATGAGGAGAATTCCTGATATGACGTTTGCCAAATAAAAATTACACACTACCTATTCTGCAGTTAAACAAATAACTAGGTCCTGGGACCTTAAGATAATTGAGGCTCTACGGCAATCCTCCAACAAAGTACAGACAGTATTAAGGTTAATGGTGTAGCCACATATGTTTCGAGATTAGTTTCTGAAGTTAAATTCCCGAGTGTGTTTAGCGCAAAAAGCAC
>CAYTBO010000025.1:0-37655 GCA_964436055.1 uncultured Ohtaekwangia sp. | reverse complement strand
GCTTCCACTGTGCCAAATACTTCGTGCTGACTTACTTCTTGTCCAACCGAAGAAATGTCCAAATAGACAATATCGCCTAGCTCGCCTTGCGCAAAATCAGTAATGCCTATAGTGGCAATATTGCCATCAATTTTAATCCATTCGTGGTCTTTAGTGTACTTTAGCTCTGCAGGGATATTCATCGAAATTGTTTTTTAATTTGGTGACTCAAAAATAAGGGGATTTTTGCTAAACTACACCATGCAAAAGCAACCGCGAGCCTCAATGTTTGTGCGCACGGAAGTATTACTGTGCCAGATTGAATAATATTTTAAATCCGACCCGGGTTGTAGATCTTCTGAAGGAATTAGTCACCAGCGGTTCATTAACGTTCCTGTCTACATAAAACTGAATGTTGAGTTTTTGATTTACTACATAGTTGATATTGGGTCTGAGTTGAAAATTGATATTGCCATTGGTAATTGTATTTACCTGGTCTATTTTTCGTTGAATGGTTCGGTTGTCTGTGATGCTCATGTTCAGCCGAAAGGTGATGTCATTTTTAATGGTGGTAACTCTTCCCTGGCTTTTCCAAGGCAACTTTAAATTATTTTTAGTATAACCCAATTCAACCGACCAATCCTGGCTGTTTAATTCCGTTATCTGCGCGTTGGAAATACTTAACGCCAAATCACGCTTGGTTTTGTATTCGAACCGTGCGGTTAGTTTTTTCTTAGTACGTAAGTTAATCCCGATCAGCGGGGCAAATGTTTCAGAAATAAGGACCTGACTAACAACATAAATTGGGATAAGCTCCCCCGAATCATTGGTTACCGTGGCAAAAGCGTTGCTGTTGTAATCTTCAAGTGGAATGTTGAGTCCAACATTATCATACTCGAGTGATGTGTTGAAGTTAAGTACGGAATAGGTAGATGAGTAGGCATGATTGAGGGTCACTGATTGAAAAATATCTTTAAGGGCATCGATCTTGCCTAAGCCTGTAAAATCAACACGCCATCCCGGTATCGGAATATTAGGGAACGGAGATAAGCTTACACGATCTGTACTTTGGTCGGTATAGGCTGCGATGAAAGCTGGAATCAACACATCTTGCGATTGGGTTTCATATCCCCGGCCGGTGAGGGAGGAGAACCTGGATTGTATTTCCGCGATATTCCTTTCAAATTCCTGAAAAACACTGGATGTGTTGCTCGTGTTATTTTTGAAAGCAGTTCGGATTGAAAGAATAGAAACTTTATAAGAGCCAACCCGGTTTGGGCTCAGCGAAACAAAATCCTGGACACTACCATCCCACCTGAAAAGTTCCGTAAAGTTTGATTGTGTTGTTTTCTTGGCATCGAGTTGGATTTTAAAGTCTGGAGATGGTTCGAGACTTGCCCTTATACCGATATCCCTGGTTTGAACTTGGCTAAAGAGTGTTGTTTGTTTCTCACTTGTACTCAGCCATTCATTATCTCTGGCCTTAAACCTGAAGTTGGGATCCTGTTCGCCCAGTATGAATCCCCATCCGGGAGCAGACCAGGCCTTATCCATTCCAAACAAATTAGGTGATGGATTGAATCCCGGAAGTATTGTTCCCTGGTTTACGTTGTAAGTTCCGCTTATGTTTCTTACCGACATAATCAATCGTAGGAGCCCTTTCAATGCGCCCAGGTTTGGAGCTTGCTTTACCGTATCTGGCTTTTGTTGGACGCGTTGAGTAGTAGTGGGGGGGCGTTTTGGGGTGTTTATATCTTTGAGAAATCCTATCTTGTTGTAAAGTTTGGTAAGGTCTACTCTTCCAGTCAGTCCCTGGTCTTGTGTATTTTGAATGGTATTTCCTAATTTGAGGCTGTCTGCCCTTTCCAGCGGTCCTGCCCGCCAGGAATAGCCTACGTTATAACGATACTCGGCACCAAGCCAGTTTGTGATAGGGAATTTATCCAACGGCAAAGTATAATTGGCGGTAATTGTCTGCTCAAAGTTTTTCATCCTCCCCAGCTTTTTCAGGTTTGTCAACACCGAATCTTGTTTTTCTTTCGTGTCAATGTCGCCATCGGGCTCGTCTATGATTGCGTTTATGCGCGAACTATAATCCAGGCTTACTGCTTTTGTTAAATTCCATCGCACATTATAGAATCGATTAAACACAAAAAATTTCTGAAAGTTTGGTTGCGCTCCTCCCTGATCCTGAATCACATTGCGATATACTATTTTGCTGAACGATCGATCCAACTCTCCTCGCACCGAAATATTGGAAGGAACCGGATTAAAATTAAAATCTTTTATCAACTGAAGGTATGGAGAAGACAGTATTTTGGTTTCTTTGAAAGGCTCAATACCCGGAAATTTGGAGCTATATTGCCAGGCCACTGCACCTTTATTATTTCTTCTGGTATTTTCGAGGAGGTTGAAGTTGGTTTGTGATGCTTCGGTAAAAGCGTATGTGAAAGCAAAGTTTTCGATATCATAAATATGTTGTCGAACTTCCGGCTTTACTTTCACCTTTCTTACGTTGGTAAAATTTATACTCCGTCTGATGGACTCATCACGGATCAACTCTTTATAGGCATTTCGTTCAGCTTCCGTGTTGAAAGATCGCAAGGCGGCATCCAATCGTAAGTCTGGATTTGCCGGATCGAAATTTGGATTTATGGTTGTGTTTTCATAGCTGATGAACATTGGGATTTTCAATCCCGATCGTTGCGGAAGCAGCTTGTCTACATTGATATTGGCGGAGATATCGTATGTTGTGGTCTCTCCACGCGCTCGTTCAGAGATCTTAGATTGTACACCTCCATAACCAAACGAAATATGCCTTATGGATCCGGTGATGGTGCCCAGGTCGGCAAGTTTTGTACTTAACACGGCGTTGGCAGCCCAACCAGCCGTGCGGTCAAAATCAGTAAGCCTCAACTCATTGGCCCACAAACAAACATCTCGGGCTAACGCGTCAGGTGAGCGCGGATTCCTCACACCAATCATAAGCATTCTCACCTGGCTTAAATCGGGCCTTCCCAGGATGCGTAGTAAATGGCGATCGACTTGCTTTGGACCATTGCGGGGAAACGATTCGCCCAATGGAAAGCTTTCTCTGTCACGTTCAGCTTTCAAAGCGTACAATTCATTCAAATCCAAATCAATCTGATTGTCATCGGGCCATACCGATTCAATGGAGGAGGCGCCCGGACTGGTTACCCTAAGAGGAATTTCTATCTCATAATAGTTCTCATCAAAGTCTGTACCCATTCTAAGAAATGCATGCAGTTGGTTATCCTGCAACCCTTGCCCATGCGCAGACAGGAACATTTTTACTCTTCCATAATTGAAAAAATCCATGGTCACATTCTTGAAAATGGCCCGGGCATCGCCATCTTGCAGGTCGGTGACGCATATTTGCACGGACTGCTCATTTAACCTGCGCTGTACGGTAGAGGTTACATCACGGTCTCTTCGTAAGGGCGGTATGTATGCCGGCTTTTCATTATTGCCACTTCCATTTTCTTCTACATTCACCACGGAAACTGAAAAATTATCCAGGTTGGGTTCAAGGGGCTCTCCAAAATTCGATTCCTGAAGGTTGTTGGTAAAACGCCTCCATTTATTTCCTACCGCTCGGAATTTTGCCATACGCAATACTACAGGTTGGGTAAAGCCAGTAAGATACATTCTCATATACCTGATGGACTTGAACCCATTTATATCACCGATCTTTTCATCAAATTGACGCACTGGGATCCGGAATAAGTACCAGGTCACTTGATCACCATTAACTACATTGGTAATCTGATCAACAATAAATTTTCTTCCCGTCTGCAGGTTTGAAGCTCTTAAGTCTATATTATAAGCATAGTATTCTTCCAGATCGCTTATGGTATTATCCTGATTCAAATCTTCATTGTCCGGTATGGTGGTTCCCGATTGCGCGAAAGGTTGATTTCCTTCGATGACAGGAGTATTATTTTCAAGGCCATTAAAATTTTTATATCGCTCAAGAATTTTGGCATCCCGATTATCAAGTTCATTTCCCAGAAAATGTTGAAAATCATCTGCTGATGGATCTTGTAATACGATTTGCCGGGCAGCCGGGTTTACTGCATTAATGAAGTCACTGAATTTATCCGCCTCCAGTTCATTGCTGAGGCCATCCAAGCCTACATCCTGATTAGTCCTTGCTGTAGCTGAATTGTCGAACGCATTATTGAGATATTGCTGTGTGGTTACAAATCCCCATTCATTTTCGGTCGCTCCCCCACCCGATAGATTGCCATCGGCGGGTAATCCATTTTCAAAGGCATGCTTACCATCCCGCATTAGATCTTCAGAAATACTTCCCAAATGAAAAACCAACTGGCCTCCGTTAGTGTTGGGCTCGTTATTGCCTCGTCCGTCATTTACTCTTCCGTTATTGGAGTTGATAAAAGGATCAAGCAACCAGAATTCAAAGTATTCTATGTTGGCTTTATCAAAATCAACTTCTGAACGTATGGCTGTGGTAATTCCTCCCCAATTGGTAGCCGGTAGCCTTAATGTTCCATCTGGATTTAGATCGGGGTTGTAATTGTATGGGCCGCGCTCGGAAGGATAGTAGGCTACATCAAAGATCTGTTCATTAAAATTTCCTATAAATGGATCAAATTGCGGAAAAATTTCTTTAGGAGGAACTGCCCTTACGTAATGATTCTGCAAGTCTTCATCACTTATGTTTGATGGCTTAAACCTGCTGTTGTTACCGGTATAAAACTGATTGTCGATTTGATACCACGCAATTTTGCCACGTTTGTATCCGGCTCTGAGATCATTAATGGCGCCTCTTGATAAGTCAAAACGATCATCGTCAGTTGGTGGGACGGCTGAAAGTTTCCATCCAACAGGATTCAAAAGACTAAAAGGGGTAGCGGTGTTTTCGAAATCATCAATAAACGATGTGCCGTCTCCATTTACAATGTTGGATGTGCCTGGAAGCAGTTGGGCAAATTCCGCATTTAAATTAACGGTTGAAGTTTCTTTGGTCTGAAGAAAGGGGAGGGCATCCACCATTTTGGTCAGTAGGCGGGAGTCTTTTCGGATATTCAGATCAAGTCCGTATTGCAGGTTACGGGCAGGCTCCGTTCCAATCAGGTTTCTGGAAATGAGTGGTCTTTCATTGTAATACAGCAGTGTTGAACCAATGTTTACCTCTTCATTCAACTGATAATCGAGACGTGTGCCCAGGAGAGACCGTGTTTGAAATGCGAAGGGATCTTGTTGTTCATAGGTTATGCTAAGGTTTTTACCGGAGCTGAGAATGCCTTCATTGAGGATGGTCACTTTGCCAAATGTATAATCCACGGTATAGTCGGTGCCTTCCTGGAGGGGCGTTCCACCGGCAAACACTTTCACCGAACCCTGTGAGATATTAAAACCCTGAATTATTATATCCTTTCCCGAACCGGCTTTGAAAGAGCCAACGATAAAGAATTTATTTTTCGTAGCCACCAGTTCCGCTTCCGCCTTAGTTGTCCGGTAGAGGGTGTCATAGACATACTTCTGAATGAGAAAATCCCTCGTTGTGGGATTTGATTCTAATGCGAAAAGATTACGCAAGGGCTTTTCCAGGGGTTGGAGGAAAGGAAAAATAATTAGTCCTGTCTCCCGATTGACAGTCAGTTTATCAACAAAATCAAAATTGCCGTCGGGTTGCGGATCATTGTATGGATTTAGGCGGTCCAATCCTAACACTTCAATAAGTTGTTTTGTTCTTGATATGTCACCATCCTGCAATTGCGGATTATCGATTCCGGTACGGTCATCGCGATAGATGATACGAAGTTGAAATCCTTCCTGTTCAAGTTGGGTTACGTTCAGATTATAAATGTTTTTCATCATTAGATCCCAGGTGGGAATGATTCTTCCGGCGGCATCCTTGATGCTTATTTTGCGCGGACGCAACAATTTCAAATACACGACATCTTCTTCGGGTTTGTTGGAATAATCTTCTGTCAGTTCACCAACTTTGAATCTGCGGCCATTGTGCGTAAATTCAAAAGCAACGGCAAGCGCTTCATCGTTTTGCAGCTTGCGTTGTAAGGTGATGTAACCCAACTGTCCGTTAAATGTAAATTCAGTCGGAGCAAGTTTTCGCGCACTTGTAATGGTTTCAAAATCAGTTCCATTTGCCAGTCCAAGTCCTTCCAAAGCCTGATTGATGCCTTCCGAATTGGCTGAGATGCCGTTAAGTAATGAAAAAAGATTATTGGAGGCATTGTTGGTTGGTGCACCGTTGGCCGCAGAAGAAGTAATGCCCGTTGTATTGTAAATTTTATCGGATTCACCCATGTCCATAAAACCTACTACGTTGCGAAGGGTCTGTGTATCGTTTTGCCTGTTGAGCAAATACACTTCAACGCGTGTCACATTTACTCCCGATGTTACCTGAGGAAGGGTACTCAGCCAATTCTCAAAATTGTCTCTGAAGAATTGCCCGAGGAAAAAGTGCCTGTTTTCATCGTAGTTCGATCCCACAATTTCAAAAGGTCTCCCCTGTGCAGCGCCACCCGTACCACCCTGAATTTCGATCGAGGATTGTTTTCCCCGCTGTGTGGTGGCCAGGGTAGTTACAAACAATTTTCCAAACTGTAATTGCGCTTTAACACCGAACAGATTTTGGGAGCCGGTGATCAAACTATTATTTAATGGAAGACTAACGTTTCCAATTTCCAATTTCTTAAGTACATCTTCCTTAAATCCTGTGTACTCTACTTTCATGTTGTTTTGAAAGTCGAAAGAATTGTTATTATCAAAGTTTGTAGTGATAGCAAGTTTCTCTCCTACTTTGCCCACCACGCTTAGGTTAATTTGTTGGTCAAATTCAAACCCACCGTTGCGTTGCTGACGGATTGGAATAGAAGGATTTTCTATTTTCTGCCATGACCCTCCAAAGTCAAGAGTTACAAATCCGCGGGGAATCAATTCGACATAGCTCCCTCCAAATATTCTGTCCATTGCCGGACTCACATAAATTTTCGGAATAATATTTCGACTGCTTACTGCACTTTCTCCGTCAAGGGCCCGGCTTCTTGTTTGCCAATAGTCTTTTTTAATTTGTTGTGTTTGCTGCAGGTCGAATTCCTGGAAGCTCATGGAAGAAGCAGGCCGGAAATTAACATCACCAATTTTTTCGTATATGGTGTAATTCATCCCGGTATCTATTTCTACATCCAGGCTGAGTGCTTTTGGGTCACTTAAAAATAGTGGTGAACGTGTGGTATAATTTGAGAAGGGATCTCCATAGCGATCGCTGGGCCTAAATGATGGGCGATAGGGATTGATTACCCTGCTTCGTGTTGAATCAATAGCGGTGGTATCACCCCGTTGCGCAGAAACAGGGGTTACGGGTAAGCTTGCTATAAATAGCAAGCTTACTACGCTGATGATTAGATTTTTGGGTTTGGTTAAGGTCAATCGTATCTCAGGCGTTTTTCAATGCCAACTTCACAAGCTCCTCTAAACTTATTGTATTCCCTGATTTTTTCAGGACTGTATCGATGCTTTTTTCGGCTGCCGTTTTCCCTATCCCCAGCGTCAATAACGCTGTTAACGCCTCATTGCGTGTGGTATTGTGTTTTAAACCACTAATTCCGGTAGCTTCCGAAGTGGGCTCCTTCCTAAGCTTATCCTTAAGCTCCAAAATAATCCGTTGAGCCGTTTTGCCTCCTATTCCTTTTACCGCCTGCAAGGCACCTACATTTTCAGTAATAATGGCTTCCTGCAGTTCGTTCGGAGGAAGATAAGACAAAATAACCATAGCGGTTCCCGGCCCCACTCCGTTTACACTAATCAGGTATTGAAACATGGACTTTTCTGCCGGATTACTAAATCCATATAGTATGTGTGCATCTTCCCGTACCTGCAGGTAGGTGGACAAATGGATGTTTTCCTGGCCCTTTATTTCAGAAAACGTATTTAATGATATACTTACATGATATCCAATACCATTTACCTCAATCACTACGAAAGTAGGTTCTTTCTTTACGAGCTTTCCCTTTAAGAAGGCAATCATAGTTTAAAAAAATAACCTGCTAAACTAAAAAAAATAGGTGAATTAGAAGTTGACTAAGCGTGTTCATTTTGATCCCGCAAGATCGAATCCACCACAGCAATGGCCGCCATATTTACAATATCGCGAATAGTGCTTCCAAGTTGTAATACGTGTACCGGTTTATTCATACCCAGGAGGATAGGCCCAATAGCTTCCGCACCGCCGATTTCAATTAATAGTTTGTAAGCGATATTGGCTGCGGCCAGATTTGGAAAAATGAGGGTATTGGTTCCTTCTTCGGCCAACCGGCTAAAGGGATATACTTCTTTTTGTAATTCGGTATTCAACGCCACGTTTGCCTGAATATCTCCGTCAATGATGAGGTCTGGAAATTTTTTTTTGGCAATCTGAACGACCTCACGCATTTTTTCAGGAATAATTCCCTTACTGCTTCCAAAGTTGGAATAGGAGAGCATGGCCATACGCGGTTCGACATCAAAAAATTTCACTCCGGTTCGCGTCAACCCGACAATGTCAATAAGTTCTTCGGCGGTTGGATCCACATTGACAGTGCAATCGGAGAAAAAGAACGTTCCCTTTTTGTTCATGATAATGTACATACCGGCCACGCGCCTTACGTGTGGAGCGGTGCCAATTACTTGCAATGCCGGAAGAATAGTTTTGGGATAGTCTTTGGTGAGTCCGGAGATGAGGGCATCAGCATCGCCATGTTCCACCATCATGGAAGCATAATAATTGCGATCGTGAAGTGCCTTCTCGCAATCTTTCAACGTCATTCCCTTTCGCTGCCGTTTGGCGTATAGTTCCTTGCCGTATTGCTGAATTTTTTCTTTTTCAGCCCTGGGAGAAATGATTGTACAATCGTGCAATTCCAGTTTATGCTCTTTTATTAAGGCATTAATTTCGTCCACCTCTCCAAGCAGGATCGGATGAGCGATACCTTCATCCTTCAGTATTTGTGCCGCTTTCAGTATTTTGTGATGATTGGCTTCGGTAAAAACAACACGTTTAGGGTTTTTCTTAGCCCGGTTAATTACCCGAGAAGTCAATTTTTGATCAATGCCAATTCGCTTGAGCAGGTCTTCATTGTACTTACCCCAATCGGTGATATGGTGAGTGGCCATACCGGAATCCATCGCTGCTTTAGCGACAGCCGGAGAGATGGTGGTGATGAGCCGGGAGTCAAGTGGTTTGGGTATTAGGTATTCACGCCCAAATTCAATTTTCGAATTGCCGTAAGCTTTTGTAACCATGTCGGGTACGGATTCCCTGGCCAGGTCGGCCAGCGCCTTCACTGCGGCAAGTTTCATGGCTTCGTTTATTTCTGTTGCCCGGACATCCAGCGCGCCACGAAAAATATAAGGAAAACCCAATACATTATTGATTTGATTGGGGTGATCAGAGCGGCCCGTACCCATGATCAGATCCGGACGGGATTGTTTGGCCAGGTCGTAGGCAATCTCCGGGTTAGGATTGGCCAGTGCAAAAACGATGGGATCTTTGGCCATGGTACGAAGATCGTCGGGTGTTAAAATGTCGGCTATTGAAAGTCCAACAAAAGCGTCTGCATCTTTTAATGCTTCCTGCAGTGTTGATATTTTTCTTGAGGTTGCAAACTCAGTCTTTAGGGCATCAAGTCCTTTTCGACTTTTGGTAATAACCCCTTTGCTATCGCACATTATAAGGTTTTCCTTTTTTAATCCCAAGGATAAATACAAGCGTGTACACGATATGGCGGCTGCACCGGCTCCGTTTACCACCAGGGTGATGTTTTCAATTTTCTTTCCAACCAATTCCAGCGCATTAAGCAAGGCTGCGCTTGAAATGATGGCTGTTCCATGCTGGTCGTCATGCATCACCGGGATGTTCATTTTCTCCCGAAGTTGCTCTTCTATTTTGAAACACTCCGGCGATTTAATATCCTCCAGATTGATTCCGCCAAAAGTAGGTTCAAGCGATTTTACTATTTTAATAAACTCGTCCGGGTCCTCTTCAGCGATCTCAATATCAAAGACATCAATGCCGGCAAATTTTTTAAACAGCACACCTTTCCCTTCCATGACCGGTTTAGATGCCTCTGGTCCGATATTGCCCAGGCCTAATACAGCTGTTCCATTGGTAATTACCGCCACAAGATTTCCCTTGGCAGTATATTTATAAACGTTTTCTTTGTTGGCAGCGATCTCCTTGCATGGTTCTGCTACGCCGGGAGAATAAGCCAATGCAAGATCGAGTTGTGAGCTTAATACTTTGGTGGGAACGACTTCGATTTTACCCGGCTGACCTTGGGTATGATAGTTCAAAGCATCTTGCTTTCTTATCTTAATGGACATATCGCCTGTATTTCAGAATGACCTGAAATTTACGATTTTAAGAATAAAACAAGGTGTTTAGGCGAAATATTAAGTCGTGATAAAGACCCCTGTTGGACAAAAAAAATAATCGTATGCTGTTTATTTTGGAACGGGCAATTGCTCGCTGGTTTGAAAAGTGCTTAAGATTGTCTCAAGCTCACGCATTATTTCACGTTGATCTTTGCTGGGGCTGAACGTAAACCCTTCAATGTAATAGAATTTTCCTTTGGTTTGGTCTACCAATGCATATCCTAAAAACGGACCTCCCATTGAAAAATTGTTAGCTCGCCAAAGGCCTCTCATTTCCACGGCATATTGCCCATTTAATGATATTTCCCGTGTCGTAACAGGAATGAATGGGACGGTAGTTTCGGTAATCAAGTAAGAATTGGCTACTTCCGGATCTTCAAATAAATATTTTTCGCAGAACCGATCACGAAAATCAATCAGATAATCTTTTTTAAATTGATCTTGTGATTGATATGGAGCGGTTGCAATAAAAATATCCTTATCGTCAGCCGTGTTGATTTGCCTTACCCACAAAAATTCCTTGTTGTTTATTACAAGCTTATAGCCAAAAGGAACTTTGATATTGCATTCCATATTTTTAATAAGCCAGTCACTAATGCCCTTCAATTGGCCCGCTTTGAAAAGCGAAACACTTAGCCTTTCTTTCTCTTTTCGATTAAAATGCTCAATCAGATACTGGCCTTTATTACGAATATTGTTGATTAGTTCTTTTTCCGTATTGCCATACAGATACATTACTTCTTGTCCATTAGCATACACGTCAGACATAGTGAGCACATAAGCATTAGGATCAGTTTTTATTTTTTCAATTGATTCCGGCGTGAAAAGATTTTTGAGCATGGTAGCCCCTGATGATCTCCTGTCCAGGGTTACGGCAAAAATCAGGTTGCGTCTTTGCTTTAGAACGAAATTAAGTTTGCGTGGATCAATCCACCTCATTCTAAAAATGGATTCTTTTCTGGGCAACCCCTGCATTTCTTGCCTGAATAGGGAATCAACAATATCGCCCAGCGGGCCTTTCCATTGCATAGAGTCCATCACAAGGTACATATCACCGGATAATCCGGATGCCGGAGGTAAATTTTCTTTGTCGGTACTGCATGCCCATACCGTAAAAATAAAAATTCCAATCAGTACACTATTTTTCAGTTTTACATTAATTTTCATTCTCATTATTTGTTCACCTATTAATTCAAATTTGAACAGAACGTCACAAATACGTTTAAGGTTGGAAGATACTATTTTTGGAAAGGAAAGAAACCAAAATAGAGGTGGTATGATAAAAGCGAATAAGTTTTTATGAATATTTTTCAATGCTTGTTGATTCGTATAGACCTCACCCTCAATGGGTTATTTGCCTTACTCAGTTCAAAGCCTATCTTTGACTTCTAGTTGTTAAAACATAGCCCATTAACAGATAATACAGATAATGAGATTTATCAGCTATTTAATTCCGCTACTTTTTTTTGCCGGCCAGTTGAACGCCCAAACGGGTCTGATTAAGGGAAAAATGGTGGATGCGCAAACCAGGGAGGCTTTGCCATTCGGCAATGTTTTTATCAATAACACAACCATCGGTACGGCCACTGATGGGGATGGCAATTTTACGTTGAAAAATATTCAGTATGGCCAATCCGAATTGGTGTTTTCGTATGTTGGGTACAAGCAAAGTGTAAGAAGAGTTGTTGTTGAGCGGGAAATGGTCGATCTCGGATTAGTTTATGTGAATCCGCTCGAACAGCAACTTGAAGAGGTTCAGGTAAAGGGCGAAAGAGACAAGGCGTGGGAGAAAACGCTGACGGAATTTAAAAAAATTTTTCTGGGCGATGACGAAATGGCTGAGTCCTGTAAAATTATTAATCCTTGGGTGATTGATTTTAGGTCGGATGGAGCGGGAACATTAATGGCATCAGCACACGCACCGATAGAAATCAGTAATTCCGCGTTGGGTTACAAAATCACCTTCTATCTGAACAATTTTCTATCTAATCCAAAGGGATATATAATCAGGGGTCAGGTGCGGTTTGAGGAAATGATGACCGGAGATGGTAATCAGGTTTTTTTATGGAAGGCAAACCGGCAGAATGCTTACTTGGGTTCAAGTCGACATCTGTTCAAATCCATATTGGATGGCAAAATTAGAAAAGAAGGATTTAATCTTTATACGCCAAAGCCAGGAGCAGAAAATGCAATGGTGAGATCTCCTTACTTTAATGCTGAACTCAATCAAACAGTAATTCCTTACGACACCACCGCGCTGGTATTACCCCCTCCAAAAGAATCCGGACGGTTTCTGATTGCTTTGAAAGGATCGGTTGAAGTCCATTATCACGGTGATCGGGCTGTAGTCCGAACATATCGTGATGTGGCTTATCCAGTGAGCTGGCTTGAAGTAAATGGAAACTACGTATCAGTGAATCGGGATGGAAATCCTTTCAATCCTTCTGATGTAATTATTTCTGGATCTATGAATTCAGACAGGGTTGCACATATGCTTCCATTAAATTATGAACCTGTTACCGTGGCGCTTAAACGAAAGGAGCCCGATACGAAAGTAGTAAGCAGGCTCCAGGAGAAAGTCTACTTGCATACCGATAAGCCATATTATTATCCGGGTGAGGTCATCTGGTTTAAAAGTTATATGAATTATGCCGAACTCGCCTTGAGGGACTCGCTAAGCAGGGTGCTTTATGTGGAATTCATAAATCCTGAGAGAAAAGTTTCAGCATCAAAAATATTACCATTGGCAGGTGGAGAATCTAAGGGTGAATTTCTTCTCCCAACAGATATGGAACCTGGCGATTACTACCTTAGGGCTTATACCAATTGGATGAGGAATTTTGGTGATGAGAATTTTTTTCTCAAAAAAATTCCCGTACTAAAATTAAATGATAAAGTGAGTCCAACCCAGGAGCAGTTGGCACCGATCGCCCATGAGATGCTTCTTATTAAATCGGATAAGGAAGTTTATGCAAAGAGGGAAAAAATTACATTGAATTTGAAAGTCAGGGATGACAGGGGGAAACCAATGGCTTCGAACTTATCGGTTTCAGTCACCGATATGAAGCAAGTGGTGCCTGTTGTTGAATCAACAAGTATAATGCAGGATTACCCATTTAAGGATACAAAAGCTAAACTCACTTTTAATTTTAGCTACCTTGTGGAAGATGGAATAGGGGTTAAGGGGAAATTCTTAAATGATGCCGGCAAACCTGAGCGCGCAGCCCTTACCTTGATTGAATGGGAGTCACAGGAAATGATTCTCACAGAAGCGGATAAAGACGGAATCTTTACCTTATCGGGTCTTCAATTTTATGATGACGCGGAATTTTCATTTCATGCAAAAGCTTCCAAGATTTTATCAGATAACGTAGGATATGATTATGGAAAAATAGATCCGAAAAACAGACCTTATGGTCGAATAGAAGTTGAGGAAAGAGATATCCCTACCTTATCTTTTAAAGGAGAAACCTATGAGTTGGAATTGGAAAATGCCGGATCACCGCAACGGCTGATTTCTGATTATAGTGATGGCAGCGCCACCGTGCTCAAAGGTATTGATGTAAGGGATAGCAAACTGGAGGAATCGAAATCGAAAACATTGGGAGGAGCGGACTTTGTTTTAAATGCAAAAGATTTTAATTCCGCAAAAGCTACTAACAATTTATGGCTGGCCTTGGCTGGCAAAATACCTGGCTTACTTATGACGGCCGACGAAGTCAGATTTGCACGATCATCCGGATTGACAATAAATGCATCTTCTGAACCGTTAGTTCTTATTAATAACATGCCAGCCAGTGGAAATGCAGTAGATGTGCTTCAACGAATTGATGCCTCTACCGTGGAGCGCGTGGAGGTAAGCTCTAGTGTTAACGTGCTCTATGGCTCACAAGGGTCAAATGGCGTAATTTCAATTTATACTTTTGAAGGTGTTACCGAAGTGCCGGGTAATTCGAAACGATCAAAGCCATTGCAATTGATTTCCGTCCAAGGATATTCAAGGTCAAATCAATTTTTTGGTCCGAATTACGATCAATCTAATACCGATGATCGCGCTGATTATCGATCTACCTTATATTGGAACCCCGAATTGGCTACATCCTATGAAACTGGTGAAACATCGATTTCTTTTTTTGCAGCCGATCTGGAAACTACGTATCGCGTAGTGGTAGAAGGCGTTACAGAATTTAATGATCCAATGCGAAACGAATATTTCATTGCTGTTCAAAATCCAAGGTAGTGGACTATACCAGTAAGGTTTAGTGTAAAGTGTCACACCCTAATTCGGGGGTAAATCGTACCGTCAGGAGGGGGTAAATGCGACCCTACGTGAATTGCATGTCACTTTTACTCTAAATTTGTCGTATATCTACTTAACGGGGCAAACACTTAAATTTCAACTGTTTGCCTCAATTTAATTTGAATGATTATAGCTTTGAAATGGATGTAAGGCTAAAAAGAGCATATAAGATGAAGCTACTAAGTGTGCTATTGCTATTTGGCTTAATTAGCTCCTTCTCATATGCTCAGACAGCTCAGTTGCAGGGAAAGATTGTAGACTCTTCCAGTAAAGAAACACTCCCTTTTGCCAATGTATTTATTAACAACACAACTATTGGAACGGCAGCCAATGAAAATGGAGAATTTGCATTAAACAATGTTCCATTGGGTGTGCATGAGCTAATTGTTTCCTACGTTGGCTATCAATCGGTCCAAGCGACCATTTCTGTAAGTGCTGAAATTGTAAAATTGGGTACTATAGAATTAATTCAATCTGAACAGGAACTTGCGAATGTAGAAGTAACAGGAAAGCGAGACACGGGTTGGGAAAAACAGCTTAAGCGATTTAAGAAAGTCTTTCTGGGAGAAGATAAGCTAGCTGATCAATGCGAAATTCTGAATCCCTATGTTATTGATTTCTCTAAGGAATCAGGAATTCTTAAAGCATCTGCCACGGAACCTATTGAAATCAGTAACTTCTCACTTGGCTATAAATTAAGTTTCCACCTGACTCATTTTGAATCTGACAATGACAGCTACTCAATCCAGGGACAGGTTCGCTTTGCTGAAATCGCCACACGAGGAGGCGCCACCGCCTTGCAATGGATGAATAACAGACAGGAATCTTATGTTGGCTCTCAGCAACATTTATTCCGGGCTATTCTTGAGAAAAGGATTCAAGGTGAAGGTTATTATTTATATACCGATATGGCGGGCTATGAAAATAATACTGTCCGTAGTGCAAATTTTTTCGCTGAACTGGGAAATACAATTACACCATACGACACAACGTCCATTGTTTTTCCAGGAAGCATTCCTAACACGTATAAAATATTGATGCGGGGCAGGGTGGAAGTGCACTGCCGCGCAGAAGCAGGTAAAGTAAGAACTTATAATGACATACCTTATCAGGTAAGTTGGATTGAAGTGGAAGGAGATACTTTGATTTTAAACAGCAACGGTAGCGTGTTGAATCCACGGGCTGTAGTTACATCAGGCGCGATGAATTCCAACCGCGTGGCCAGTATGTTGCCGCTTGACTATAAAGCCGGTAATGTCATCCAGATAAAAAGAGAGCCGAGAGGGGTACCAGCAAATTTGCTGGAGGAAAATGTGTATGTGCACATGGATAAACCCTACTACTATCCCGGTGAGATGATGTGGTTCAAAGCCTATTTGAACTATCGCAAACCTTCCCTACGCGATTCAATGAGCAGAACACTTTATGTAGAATTAATTAACCCGCAACGAAAGATTGTGAAGTCTCAAATGATAAGGATTGATAATGGTTTTGGTAATGGCAATTGGGTTGTCACTGACACATTATCATCAGGCACCTACTACATCAGGGCTTACACAAACCTGAACAGAAATTTTGATGATCATTTTTTTGTTAAGCCAGTACCCATTCTTGGCAAAACCGAACAAGTGGACATTAACGAACGTCACGTTGAAACGAATGAGAATTATCGAATCACAATTAAAGCCGGTAAAGGAATTTATAACACGAGAGATAGTATTGCATTAGAGATAAAAGTACTTGACGCAAAAGACGGCCCTGTTAAATCTAACTTGTCCATTTCAGTGACCGATGCTCATCAGGTGATTCCGATAAAAGAACCTTTTACTATCCTGGATCACTTTCCTTTCAAAAAGGAACCATCTGATAAGATATTGGATGAGGTAAAATACCCGGTCGAATATGGGATTAGTTATCAAGGGCAGTATTTCAACAAGAAGGGAAAGCCTGAACAAGCTACGCTAAGTATACTTCAGGGTAACTATGAACGACTTAGTGTTGTGGAGACAGACGAAGCGGGCAGGTTCTCGGAGCCAGGTATTGTGTTTTATGATTCGTCGGAGTTCAGATTTCAAACTAAGAATATCAAAAAAAAATATGATGGAAGGGTGGAAATCCTGAAAAAGGAGAGTTTATCTACGGACTTTAAATTTCCTTCTTCTCAATTAAAAACAATAAATACAGGTCGAAATCAGCGGCTGATATCAGAATATGAAGTACCCCGCGGAGCAAGGTTGCTTAGTGAAGTACTCGTCCGGGGTAAACGTGATGAGACCGAGAAAATAAGACCCTATGGAAATCCAGACTACGTGATCAAATCCGATGAGATGGACATTTCCTCAAATAACCTGTTGCTGATTTTGCAGGGTAAGGTGCCGGGTATTGTAATTACCACCCAAACCGATGAGACAGGCGTGCACACGGTTGTCCGGATTGCAAGGGCTTCGGGCTTGACAATACAGGCACAAATCGAACCCTTGGTAATGATTGACTATGTACCCATGAGTGGCAGGGCCGGTGAAATACTACAGTCTGTTAATGTGTATTCTATTGAATCAATTGAAGTAGTAACAAGGGCAAGTCCGTTATACGGATCTGCGGGTGTTAACGGGGTGATTTCTCTTTTTACAAAAAAAGGGCTGAGCGCCAATTATGTCCCTCTGGACCGAAGCCTCCAACGTGTGAAATTGGGAGGCTATGCAAGGCCGGATTTGTTTCGCTTTCCAGATTACGGGAATAAAAAGGAGAATAAGAGCCAATCTGATTATCGATCAATCCTATACTGGGATCCTTATCTGGTCACCAATGACGAGGGTACAGCGCGGGTTTCATTTTATGCCGCTGACCTTGAGACCAATTATCGGATCGTGATAGAAGGAATATTGGAAGACAATGAACAGCTTCGCGGGGTCCATTTTATTACTATTCAGCAAAGCAGACAATAATCTTATCCGATGATCAGCTTTTGGCCAGGCTGAAGTTTGGTAGACTGAAGTTTGTTGAGTGATTTTAACTTCTCAATTGTCAGTCCTTCAAATTTTCTTGAAATGTCCCATAATGTATCTCCTGGCTGTACAATATAAATTCTACCTTCAGGAGTAACCTGGGAAGTTGGGGTGCTTTCGATTTGTGACTTATTGCTCGCGACTGTTTGTCTCGCAGAATTATTGGATGGTATTACCCAGATATTCAAACGCTGATCAATTCGGATCATGTTACTGCTCAAATTATTCCAGTTCTTTATGTCCCCAATGCGAACATTATACCGTTCTGCAATTTTTCCCAATACATCTCCGGATCGCACCCGATAGGTCACGAGCTCACGGCCATAGGTACTCCCAAGCGTATTTTTGGCCAATGATTCAAGCTCTGTTCTTCCAACTTTTGATGCCGAATCCAGAATAAGCTGCCGGTCATTGAGAAGTCTTTGCTTTACTTCAACAGGAACCCGGATTACGTAGGACCTCCCCGTTTCCGGAATAGCCTTTCGCAACACGGAAGGATTGAGTTTCATCATATCCTCCATCGGAGCACCGGTGAGACTGGAAAAGGTTTCAAAATTCAAAAACCGATTTACATGCAGCGTATCATAAATAACCCAAGGCTGTTCGGGGATTTCGGATAAATTATGATGATCAGCATAGTTGAATGTGTACGTGATGGCTACAAATTGAGGCAGGTAAGCGCGCGTTTCCCTAGGCAAATACCTGTAGATTTCCCAGAATTTCTTTTTGTATCCCGATCTTCGTATGGCTTTTCTTACATTGCCCGGTCCCGAATTATAGGCAGCCAACGCGAGTTCCCAATCATTGAACATGCGATACAATTCACCCAGGTATTTACAGGCGGCCTCAGTCGATTTCTCCGGGTCCATACGGTCATCAATGTACCAATCATTGGATAATCCAAAATGCCTACCCGTTGCAGACATGAATTGCCACAGGCCTACCGCGCGCGCGCGTGATACTGCTCTGGGATTTAGACCGGATTCGACAACGGAAAGGTATTTCAATTCGTCCGGCAATCCGTATTGTGCCAAGTATTTTTCAAAAATTGGAAAATACAAATCCTTTCTGGCAAGCACCATTCTTGTATAGTCCCTATCCTTAATGGTGAAATAGTTGATGAATGCGTGAATTCTATCGTTGTACGTTAGGGGTATGTTTTTTTCGATGCAACTCAATCGATCAGCGATTAACTCCGGAGTGTCACTGGAGGGGATGTATTCCGGTTCTTCAATAATCATCCTACCGTGTGTATCCAATGAGTCAAGTGATGGAGCTAACGCCTGTTCTGCATTGAGTAATGAATCAAGATTTGGTTCATTGCTATCCTGGGCAACCAGCGGATGCCAAAAAATTAAACTCAGGATCAGATAAAAAAATATGGTTTTCAATATTTTGATCGTTTAGCCGCTACTTAAACATATTATTCTTCGAAGTTCATTAAATCTTTTGAAAATTGAAATAGACGCGTTTCATCAAAGTCGTTGGCAATCAATTGTAATCCAATGGGAAGACCATTGTTATCCATTCCAAACGGTAAGGAAATGGCTGGCAAACCGGCTACATTGGCATGAACAGAGAAGAGATCCGCCAGATACATTTCGAGCGGATTTTCACGATGTTCTCCGAGCTTAAATGCGGTAGTCGGTGTGGTGGGTAACATTATAAAGTCGAAATCTTCCAGTATCTTTTTTGTTCCATCCCTGATCAACTTTCTGACTCTTTGTGCTTTTGTATAATACGCATCATAATAGCTGGCGCTTAGTACAAACGTCCCTAAAAGGACTCTTCGTATCACTTCTTTGCCAAATCCTTCGGTTCTTGTTTTCTTATACATTGATTCCAGGTTATGCGTATGGTTACTTCGGAATCCGTAACGCACGCCATCGAATCGTGAAAGATTTGAACTGGCTTCTGCTGTAGCTAGGATATAATAGGTGGGTAAGGCGTATTTCATTAAAGGAAAATCTACACCGTTAACGGTATGCCCTCTGTCCTGAAGTTTAACAAGACACTCAGTAAGCTTTTGTTTTATTTCTTTTTGTAATACGCTAGCGGTTAATGTTTCATTAATGAATGCAATGCGATAAGGCTTGTGATCGGATTTTTTTAATTCTTCTGAATAGTTGGGAACCGGTAACTTCGAAACCGTGCTGTCCATTTCATCTTTTCCGGCTACGACCTCCAGTACAAGGGCAATATCCTCAATATTTTTTGCCAGAATGCCGACACAATCAAATGAAGAACCATAAGCAACAAGCCCGTAGCGTGAAATTCTTGAATACGTTGGTTTCAATCCGATGACTCCGCAAAATGCCGCTGGCTGTCGTACAGAGCCTCCAGTATCAGAACCTATAGACACCTGACACATATCGGTCATCACTGCAACGGCAGAAGCTCCTGATGATCCGCCAGGCACTCTTGATTCGTCTATGGCATGGCGTGTCGGACCAAAGGCTGAGTTTTCATTGGAGGAGCCCATCGCAAATTCATCACAATTTTGTCTTCCGATAAGGATGGCGTCTTCTGCGATCAATCGATCAATCACTGTGGCGTTGTATTGAGCAATAAAGCCGCCAAGAATTTTGCTGCCAGCTTGCAGCGGATGATCTTTATAGGAAAAAACGTCCTTGATGCCTACAACAAGTCCGGCCAGCTTTCCGGCAGTTCCTTGTTGAATTTTTTGATCAACTTCAGCGGCTTTCCTGAGCGCTTCCTGTTCGTAGACACTCAGAAAAACATTGAGGTGTGATTTTTCCTTAATAATGGAAAGGTGGTAACTAACCCTGTCTACGCAGGAAGTTTTATTTTGATGAAGAGACTGTTGAAGGGCTAAGAAATTGGAATACGTACCACTATTTACTTCCTTCATCTATCTTGGCTTCCTTGCCAGCATCGTCAACTTCTTTCTTCACGTCTTTTACAGCGTCCTTAAATTCCCGAATACCTTTTCCAAGGCCTTTCGCAAAATCAGGAATTTTCTTGGCGCCAAAAAAAACCAAAACAAAGAGGCCGATGATAACCCACTCACCCATCCCGGGCATTCCGAACAAAAGTATAGCGCTCATAAGCATTAATTTAGGACTGTAAAGATAGTTATTTATTGACGTAACGTAAAAAAAGAGAATAAGAGCTATTAAACCTTAAAATCATCCAAAATGTACAGATAAGTTGCCAAATTGCTAATTTTTCAGCCAATGTTCGGGATCGACCGGTGTTGTATTTTTTCGAATTTGAAATCTCAACTCAGAAATGCCATCGGCATTGGTTAATACCTGCCCTATTTCCTGGTTGGTATTTACTTTTTGACCTTTGTTTACCATCACCTCCTTCAGGCCAGAGTATACGGTATAATAATCTCCATGACTGATAATGACCGAGTTGCCAATGGATGGAATGAAAGCAACAGCCCTAACTTCGCCATCGTAAATCGCTTTCACTTTTTCATTTTGCTTTGTTTGAATATTGATGCCGTCATTTTGCAAAATGATTCTCTTCAATACAGGATGATTTTGTCTTCCAAACTTTTGGGAAATAAATCCTGAGGCTGGCCAACCAAACTTTGCTTTGTTCCCTTCAAAGGTGGCTGACAAGGCAACGGATGCCTCTACTGTTTTTGTGCTTTTTGCATCCTTTGCTCTTGCAGCGCGCTCCATCTCCTCTTTAATGATGTCATTGATTAATTTGTCAAGCCGGGCGACAGCCTTTTTTGTTTCATCCAATTCCTTGCTGAGTCTTTTTTCTTCTTTCACTAAACTCCGCACTAGCGCATTTTGCTTTTGCTTCAGGCTGGAAAGTTGCTTGTTCTCTTTCAGTTCCTCCGAAAGCAAGTCATTTTTTTCTTCCTTAATGGTTTGTGTTTGTGCGATCTGATCGGTCAGTACTTTCTGCACACGCTGGATTACCTCAGCCTGATCTTTGCGTGCTGTACTGTATTGCTCCATATACTTAAGGCGCATCAACAGTTGATCAAACGATTCAGCGGAAAATAAAAAAAGTAGTTTATTGATTTTGCCGCTGGCTCTTTGCGCAGATAACAACATGACTGCATATTCTTCCTTTAATTTATTCAGATCTTCTTCCAGCGAATTTATTATTTCAGATTTTTTTCCAATGTCATCGTCTAATACATTGATTTCGCTTTGGATGGATTTGATCAATGATTCCTGTTGGTAGATTATTTGATTGAGTGCTGTGAGCTCACCCAGCGAATTCTTTTTTTGTTGTCCTGTTTCTTCTAAAATTCTCTCTGTTTCCTGAATTTTTTTCAGGTTATCTTCTTTTTCCTTTTGCAGTTGAGATTTAGTCTTTTGGGCAAAGCCCGCAAAAGAAAGGAGTACAAGCAGCGCAACGAGAATAATGGTCCGCCTATCTTCTTTCATATTTTCGTGGGATGTTGAACGGAAACCTGAGTTCCTTGTCGCCCACTTCTGCTTTATTATATTCAAAGGAAATCACATTGTTTAAAACGCCTCCGGGAGTTTTGTAATAAAGATTGATGATACCATTGTAGGGAAAGATTCTGTCTTCAACTTTTTGAAAATTGGTATAATGCAAGGTTATTGAATTCTTGGTATCTTCCTCAGTTAATTCCACGCGTTCAATTTTTGATAACGTAGCGTTAATGAAATTTTTGATCAACACAGTGCCGTTCCGCTGTTCCAGCAAATCGTAAGTAACTTGCCGCTCGGCTCTATCCGCATTACTTCTGGGCTGAATGAGATTGCCTAGAAATGCGGACTGCACGACATGATAATCAACTTTAAAATTAAAGCGCTGCGATAATTCATTGTAATCAAAAACGAAATATTCTTTTTCTACTGTGCTTACAATGGTTATAGAATCCTCATTGATAAGGGCTTTCCCACCCTGTACACCAATGACAGAAAAAGTCATCCAAATTACGCTGTCTTTTCTTACGCGAATGGTTGCTTTTACTTCACGTTCCTTTTTTCCATCATTATAATTTAACCTTGCTTTTCCATGAAAGTACTCGAAATCAACTTCCTGAATGGCGATACTAGTGGAGATATCACCACCGACTATCGGAATTACCTTTTTTGTACAAGATTGGATGGCGATAGCAACGATTATTAAAAACAGGACCCGATAGTACATGAAGTTGAACAATTGCTAAAAAATGATTTTAGTCGTTAAAATTGAGCCTAAAATAATCAATACAATCTTCTGTTAGCGATCTTTTTATCAATAAGTTCATTGGAGCCATCCAGTGCTTTTGCCTTTTCCCATTGTTTTACTGCCCCGTCAATGTCTCCGAGCTTAAATAATATATCACCATAATGTTCAAAGAAGGTAGAATTAGATGGATCAGATTGCACTACTTTTTCCATGATTTTGCGTGCTTCTTTAAACTTACCTCTGGCGAATAGAACCCAGGCGTAGGTATCGAGGTAGCTGTTGTTTCCCGGATTACTTTTTACTGCCTGAGATGACATCTTTTCCGCTTTATCCAAAAATTCATTGCGCAAAGCCAGGTAGTAACTGTAATTATTTAGGATTAACGTATTGTCGGGATTGAATGCGAGCCCCGCTTCGTAAGCCTCATCCGATTTTTTAAAATTCTTCATTCCATTATAAGCATCTCCAAGCAACCCATTAATCTCACTCACGAGTCCATGGTTGGCTGTAGAAAGCCTTTTTGCCTGCTCCAGTGCATAAACAGCTTCTTTATAATTTTGCTTTCTGGAATGCGCATATCCATTGTAATAATAGAGCATGGCTTGATTGGGGAATAGCTCAAGACCCATTTCGCTGTGGATAATAATGCTGTCGATTTCATTTTCGATGGACTCCAGGTACAACAGATTCTGCCAGGCATCAAAACTTGTTGATCCTTTTTGAATAGCGGTCAGGTATTGCTCTTTGGCATTTGGGTATTCTCCCAGACTTAAATAAAGATCACCACCTACAATATTCACATTGGGTTCATCGGGATAGTCATTCAATATTTTTTTAAACAATTCAAAAGTGAATTTGCCCATTGTGGAGTCTTCCCTTCCCTTACTTTGCTGATTTAAGGTGGCCGCATAGGTGCCCACTACGATAATCTTGCTACTGACATCTATTGAAGGATCAGCGAAAACTTCTCTTAGATAAGCTCTGGCTTTTTCTTCTTGGTTATTGTCGCGATAGAATCCGGCTAACAGCATCTTGGCACTACCTGCCTCCTGATGAGTACCGATAAATGCTTCCAGGATCTCAATTGCTTTTGAAAGTTGATTTTGCCTGGAAAGCGTTTCAGCAAAACTCATTACATAATTGGCTTCATCTGGAAAGGCTTCGAGCAATTTTTCGCCTTCGGCAATAGCGTCTTTTTCTTTACCCTGTTCAAAAAATATTCGTTGTTTGTTCAGTGAAGAAATTTCGTTTATGCCAAATAGCAACTCGGCTTTATTGTATGCTTTGATGGCCTCATCCATCTTATTATCGTATTGATGAATAGCCGCTAATTGATATAAGTATTCATCCGTTCCGCTAACCTCCTTCATCATGGTTTCCAGCATTTGCGTAGCCTTGGGAAAATTTGTCAGGTTAGAATAGATCGAAGATGCGAGCAGATAGAAGTATTTATTTTTTCTTTCTAGTTTTAATGCATTTTCAATACTTACACTGGCTTTGAGTAAATCTTCTTCCTTATTGCTCTTGGCAAGTATCTCGGCAATTTTATAATGTACCGTTGCACTGGTAGGATTTAGCTCAGCTACCCGCATGAAATAATATAGTGCCTTGGTATAATCTTCCAGGATATAATATTTTTCTGCCTCAATAAATGAAGACTCCGCTTCCCGCAGCCGGGCATCCGTTAATACACCGGTTTCTGGTTTTTTTCTCTTATCTTTTTGTGCAAAGCATACCGTGACGCAACTCACCAACATGACGATGAGCCAACCTGAAAAAATGAAATAGGACTTTTTGTGCACTGGTTTATAGCTTAAATCTCGCTGTAATCTCCCAAACTGAGATCTTCCGGTTTTCCGTCAAAATTAACGAAATTCCCCAACATACTGTTGCTTAGAACGGCATGAACCACACTACAATTTTTACCAAGAATGGAATTTAAAATTCTTGAGTCACGTATAGTGGAGTATCTCCCCACTGAAACGTAAGGGCCCAGCACTGAGTTTTCAACAATACAATTTTCACCGATGTAGGATGGGGGAATTACAACACTGTTTTTGATTTTGGCAGAAGAAGAAACCAGTTGTTCATCCTTGATAAAATCCAGGTAACGCATGTTGGTATCCACCATGGCATCCTTGTTTCCGCAATCCATCCATTGCTCTACTTGTCCTGGAATAAACCGTAGCCCCTGGCTAGTCATGCGGGCGAGCGCGGTGGTTAATTGATACTCTCCTTTCTCTTTGATATCGTGATCCAGTAGGTACTGCATTTCTCTTCTTAGAATTTCTCCTTCCCTGAAATAATAGATTCCAATAATCGCGAGATCAGATATGAAGTCTGCAGGCTTTTCGATCAATTCGATAATTTCTCCTTTCTCATCCAGTTTCACCACACCAAATTGTGATGGGTTGTCAACTTTTTGCACCCAAATAATTCCATCGCGGGAAGTGTCCATTTTCATGTTGGTTCTGAACAAGGTATCGGCAAAAGCGATTATTACTTTCCCTTCAATGATTTCTTTCGCAAACAATAACGCATGTGAAATTCCTAAAGCTTCTTTTTGATAGTATATAATTCCCTTCGCTCCAATTTCACCGGCTACCTGTATCAAATCTGCCTCTACCTGTTGCCCAAAACCAGGATTGATTATGAAACCAATGGTGTCAATTTTTTCCGGGCAAACCCTGGCAATATCCTCTACCAACCGATGAACTATCGGCTTACCTGCTATGGGCAACAGGGGTTTGGCGGTTGTGAGCGTATGAGGCCTCAGCCGCTTCCCCAAGCCTGCCATTGGAATGATTAATCTCATGGCCGTTGTGTTTTTGTCATTTAATTTAATCGTGGTGAGACTTTCTTCCTTTCGATAGCATATGTGGTCAGTGCAAATATCAATAGAAGCAGAAAATGAAAAGCAGTTGCTATGATTTGATTCTGAAATGTAAAAAATGTTGATAGGTAAATAAGCATCGTGGCGAAAAGGATATAGCCCGCCCCAGCCAATAGTTTATACGGAATAGGGTAAAACTTTTGTCCGGTAAGGTAACAAGCGACGGTCATGCTGAAATAACAAGCCAACGATGCCCAACTGCTTCCTACATAACCCCACACTGGAATCAATGCAAAATTGAGTACAATGGTAAGCAAAGCGCCACCGACAGTTATAAAAGTACCGAAATGAGTCTGGTCGGTTAATTTAAACCACACAGACATATTATAGTAAATACCCAGAAACAAATAACCGGCAAGCAAAATAGGCACAGTAATCAGCCCTTCGTAGTAATCAGGACCGCCTACAAGAAATTTCAGAAGATCAATATTGATGGTAACAGCGAGCAAAATGAAACTGGTCACGATTACAAAATAGTGGTTGACTTTCGCAAATAACTCGGGTGAATCTTTGTCCCTGGAATTTGAAAAGAAGAACGGTTCAGCGGCAAAACGGAATGCTTGTATGGCTAAACTCATAATCACAGCATATTTATAAGCTGCGGAAAAAATACCAATAGCATGCATTGAGCTTTGTCCATCATAAAAATCATCAGGCAACCACCATTCCAGTGTCCATCGGCTAAACATTTCATTCGTCATTCCGGCCAGACCGGTGATCATGACCGGATAGGCATAGCGGAACATGCCAAAGGAAATTTTTCTGTCCAGTAATGGCTTCCATTCGGCCAAGATGTTGATAAAGAAGATTACATAGAATCCGTTGGCGATCAGGTTGGCAAGGAATACGTATTCAATTCCATATTGGCTGTCCGTCTTTGCGGCATCGGCCAACCGTTTGATATCGAAGGTTATCTCCCCGTTCACCAGCCAATCGGCAATGGCAAAGAAATAAATGTTTAGGCCTACAAGAATCAAAACGTTGATAATTCTGGCAAAAGCAAAGCGAAGCGGTTTTTTTTCAAGCCTCAATCGTGCAAATGGCAATGCAACCACACCATCGATGAACATGATAATAGCTAACCAAACAATATAGTGAGATTTTCCCGCCATGGACAGATTGACAGCGATAGGCTCTGAAAAAACAATAAACAGGCCAGAGCATGCCAGGCTTATGATAAAAACTACGGTCTGTGCGATATTAAAAACTCTGACCGGATCATTCCCCGGTTTATTAGCAAACCGGAAGTAGGCCGTCTCCATGCCAAAGGTGTATACGATATTGAGAAAGGCGACAAATACATACAGGTAACTAATCACTCCATAGTCTTCGGGATTGAACACACGGGTATGAAGGGGAAACAACAAGAAGTTGAGGAACCTGGGTACAATGCTCCCGAGTCCGTACAGTGCTGTTTCTCCGGCTAGTTTAGAGATTTTACTCAACGCTCAGGCTGATTAATAGTTATGTCAAAATTGAGCAAATAAGAGCGGTTTTAGGCCAATTATGGGTAAAGAATTCAAATAAAAAATTGAAACAAGAAATACGACCTCCCGGGTTTATTTATCCAGATTCTTCAGAATATCTTCGGTCATTTCCATCAATCCAAACTCATGTTGCCAACCCCAATCTTTTCGGGCAATGGAGTCATCAATTGATTTGGGCCAGGAGTCAGCAATTGATTGCCGGGAATCGGGTTTGTAGGTAATTGTAAAATCCGGAATGCGGGATTTGATGGTTGCGGCAATTTGAGCCGGACAAAAGCTCATGGATGAAACATTGTAGCTGGACCTTACTTTCACTTTTTCAGCAGGTGCTTCCATGAGATCAATGGTTGCTTTCACAGCATCATTCATATACATCATGGGTAAATAGGTATCGGCTGACAAAAAGCACTCGTATGTTTTATTAGCCAGGGCTTTGAAATAGATATCAACTGCATAATCAGTTGTTCCTCCTCCGGGCTGAGTTTTATAACCAATCAATCCAGGATAACGAAGGCTTCTAACATCTACACCATATCTTCTGAAGTAGTACTCACACCATCTTTCTCCGGCCAGTTTTGTAATTCCGTATACCGTAGTGGGGTCCATGATCGTATCCTGTGGCGTGTTGTCTTTAGGCGTTGTTGGGCCAAAAGCAGCGATGGAGCTTGGCCAATAAACTTTATCCAGCTTCAATTCGTGAGCAGCCTCCAATACATAAAGAAGGCTCTCCATATTTAATTTCCATGCCCATCGTGGATCTTGCTCACCGGTAGCTGACAGCAATGCGGCCAGGTGGTATACCTGCGTAATTTTCTCGGTCTTAAGTAATTCAAAAAGTTTATCCTTCTGCATTACATCCAATTTTTCAAAACGACCTTCTTGAAGGGCTCCTTGTGGTTCTTTTATATCCGAAGAAATTACGTTGTCAATGCCATAAATCGACCAAAGACCTTGTGTCAACTCAGATCCAAGCTGCCCTCCGGCACCGATTAAAAGTATTTTCGTTTTTTTCATTAGCAAATTGAAAAGTTAAAGCAAACTTGAATATCTCTGGTTTGACACATGGAATTGCAGAATTGACTTCCAAGCGCTCAAATTAGTAGAATTTTGGCACCCCACAAATAACTAACCTTTGAATGGAATTCACTATTTAATAGTCCTGTAAATTGTAGTTTTGCAACTGTTTTATTTCTTCTTCTATTCCAGATAAAAGCAAAGCATATGTACAAGACATTACAACCCGTACTTCAAAAAGAGTTGAAATCCATTGAGGAAGCAGGATTGTTCAAAAAGGAACGAATTATCACCACACCGCAAGGGGCGGATATAAAAACAAGTGATGGTAAGGCGGTAATTAATTTTTGTGCAAACAATTATCTTGGGTTGTCTTCCCATCCTCGCGTAATTGCTGCAGCGAAGAAAGCCATTGATACACATGGTTTTGGTATGTCATCCGTTCGATTTATCTGTGGCACGCAGGATATTCATAAAGAACTGGAAGAGAAAATATCGGAATTTCTGAAGATGGAAGATACCATTCTCTATGCCGCAGCATTTGACGCCAATGGAGGTGTGTTCGAGCCGTTATTGGGAGCTGAGGATGCTATTATATCAGATGAACTCAATCACGCTTCGATCATTGATGGCGTTCGTTTATGCAAAGCGATGCGCTATCGGTATAAGCACAACAACATGGATGATCTTGAGCACCAATTAAAAGATGCGAAAGCCGCTGGCGCCAAACAAATCATGGTTGTAACGGATGGCGTGTTTTCTATGGATGGTACCATCGCTCAGTTGGATAAGATCTGTGATTTGGCAGACAAATATGAGGCTTTGGTGATGACTGATGAGTGTCATTCAACAGGATTTATTGGGAAAACCGGAAGGGGTGTTCCCGAATATCGTGGGGTGATGGATCGGGTTGATATCCTTACCGGTACACTTGGTAAAGCATTGGGAGGCGCATCCGGGGGATTCACTTCGGGTAAAAAAGAAATTATTGATATGCTCAGGCAACGTTCGCGTCCCTATTTATTTTCAAATACACTTGCTCCATCGATTGTGGGTGCTTCGATTGAAGTGTTCAATATGCTTACAGAAACTACCGCCCTTCGTGACAAGTTGGAAAAGAATACAAAATATTTTAGAGAGGAAATGACGAAAGCCGGATTTGACATAAAGCCCGGGGATCATCCAATCGTTCCCATCATGTTATACGAAGCACCGCTGGCGCAAAAGTTTGCAGAGAAACTCCTGGAGAAAGGAATTTATGTAATTGGTTTTTTTTATCCTGTCGTGGCGAAAGGACTAGCTCGCATTCGCGTTCAGATTTCAGCAGCGCATGAAATGCATCACCTGGATAAAGCTATTAAATCCTTTGCAGAAGTGGGAAGAGAATTGGGTGTGTTGAAAAACTAGTATCCCAATTTTTAGGTAGTGAACAATTAATTCTCTTTACGGATTACAAGTGGGAAATCTTGTCCTCTTGAAAAAGTATAAGGATACTGAGGTTTCCCTTTAAGTTTTCGGGTGAGTTCAGGGACCTGATCGTCCAGGTAGGACTTCAATTCATAGATTGTAACCTTGCCATCCTTTGGAGCGCCATCTGCTTCTCCCTGCAGTGCGGTGATTAGTAAGTAAGTGAATAGTCCATGACCCAACTCGTCAAACTCAGTAGCGAATTGTTCACTTCCGGCACTGGCCATTACATGAATACCGGCACTGCGGGAAAGTTGTGCTATGGCTTTTTCCTCAGCAGCTCCACGTGTTGCCAATAACTCTACGGATCCTCCTGATTGGCAGGCATCCATCACGATCAACTGCTTCAATGCCTTTATGTTTTTCAATTTATCCTGCAACACCGTTGCTTCTATAGCTTCTTTTTTAAGAGCGGATATATCATATAACCTGAGACTCTCCGTAGGAATAAAGTAAAACTGGTTATCCACCATGCTGCCATGTCCTGCATAGAAGAAAATAAAAACATCCTCAGGCTGAATTTTGTCTGCCAACTCCGTCATTTTATTTAATATGTTATCACGCGATGCCTTCTCATCGAAGAGAGTATGGAGTTCAATTCCTTTAAATAAGGTTGTCCCATTGTCATCAATAATTTTAGAGAAAGACTCCGCATCCGGCTTGGCATAGTTCAATATCATTTTTGGATTTTTATATTGATTGATACCAACAGCAAGTATATAACAGGTACTACTTTTGGCCGAACTCTCAGAAAAAATTTCCGCAGAGGATGGGTCGGATTCTACACGATCCTTGTTGGCCGCTGATGCGGTAAATGTATTGATCCCCCCTACCAGATTAATGCTATGCCTGTATGTTGTGGATGCATTTTTTTCTGTAGGTAGTTTTAGGTCGTCACTTTTTATGGGAATACTTTTCCCGTTGTGAAAGAGTTTCAGTGACCTGACACCACCCCCGGTATCTGTTATTTTTACATAAACTTCAGCCACCGCTGGATCTGAAGTGGGCAGCGAAGCAATTTTTACATCGGGGGGTGGACTATTTTGAAGCTTACTTTGGATTCCTTTCAACTCACCAGAGCCCCCTCTGCTTAAAAATATTTTAGGCAAAAGATCTGGTTGATAAAACTCATTGAAGAATTGATCGATTGAGTAAGTTTTTACGCCATCTACAAAATGAATATATTTTCTTGCTTCATCTGTTCCATTGAAATATCCAGCGGGATTTTTCACCAGCCATTCATTAGCACCAAAGTGGATGTGCTCAAAAAATTCTTTTCCTCCCCCAAGATCCCAAAATTTAGTTACGCCATCCAGGCTATGGCTGATCAACATTTTATTATCCTTACCCAATACCAGTGAGGTCACTTCGGCATTATGACCCGCAAATGTTCTTATTTCTTTAGAAGTGTTTACGTCCCATACATGAATCACACGGTCGGCACCTGCTGTATAAATAAAAGATCCATCCGGACTAAATATGCTTGTATGGACCGGCCCGCGATGACCCATGAATTTCTTCATCATCAGCCCTGTGGCCACGTCCCATAAGCGAATAGAGCCATCCCAACTGGCGCTTAATAATGACTTTTGATCGGGACTAAGCTCAATGGAAGAGACAATGCCGGTATGCCCAACAAAGTCGCGCACGGGTTTGTGTGTATCCAGTTCTAAAAGTTGAAGGGAGTTGTCCAGGGCGGCAGCAAAAACATAAAGATCAGTCGGATGGTACAGGAAATTATAGATAGAGTTGTCTTTGAAATCTTTGTAATTGACCCGTGTGCCTGTACTTACGTCATACATTCTGAACGTAGCATCCCAGCTTACAGATGCAACCGTACTTTCGTCATTACTAAGATGAACATCAAAGATGGGCTCCCGATGTGCTTTAATGCTTTTTATCGTATCGCCTGTCTCTGTATTCCAGAAAATAATTCTCCCGTCTCCTCCGCCTGCTACTAATGTTTTTCCATCTTTGGAGAGATCATAACACAATGCTGCCTTGCCAAGACCGGAATAGTTCATGGTGATCTTACCGGAGGCAATATCCCATCGCTTTACTTTGGTACCGAATTTTCCTTTTATCAATTCTTTTCCATCCTTGGATAGCAAAAGTTTATTCTTAAACCGGATATACTTGGCAATGTGCGATTCCCAATAGAAATTGGGATCATAGGTTATCCCTCCTTTATCACGTTGATTGAGTAAACCGGTAAGTTGTTGGATAACTTTATGCTCATTGAGGCTCCAATGCAAAACCACATTATTGCTGCAAGCCAGAAGTATCCCTCTTCCATTTTTGGTAAAATTTGCTTCATTTATTTCAGCACCCTCTACCGGCTTATACCTTCCCATTTCCTTGCCGGAGGAATTATCCCAGAGGATGATTTCTTCTTCTGTTGCAACCATAATAATTTTTTCATCCGGGCTGAATTCAGCGCTGCGCAAGTCATCCAATTCATCGCTATACGTTGCGATAAGTTGCCCCGTTTGAAGGTCAAACTTTTTTACAGGTGATTTATTTGAAGCAACAAGCAGGTGTAGGCCATCATTGCTAAAATCAACCCAGGTTGCGCAGCCACCGCACCATCCTTCGGGTTGATCGAAAGTAAATTTTTTTTCCCAGGTTTCAGTGGAATAGACCGTGGCCGTTCGATTGTCTTCGCCTATAGCCAGCCATTTTCCATCTGCTGAAAAATCAAGATTTATGCCATAGCCGCCACCCTGATCAGAATTCACGTTAAGTCGCTGAATAACTTTTTTTGTGTTAAAATCCCAAACCTCCGCTTCATCAGGATGTCCTGCTGTTACAAAATATTTTGAATCGGGGCTAAAGGCTGCTGCGGTCAGTACTCTATCAGCAGGCGCAGTTGAAAAGACTTCTTTGCCGGTGGCAACTTCCCAGATTTTAGCCGTCATATCGCCACTGCTGGTGATCATCCATTTTCCATCTTTTGTAAAATCAATACAATTGACACTAGCCTCATGTCCTAAGAAACTTCTGACTTCCCGGCCGGTGGAAAGCTCCCACAGTTTGGCCGACTTGTCACGGCTTCCGCTGGCAACCAAATTGCTATCCGGACTAATGGCTACGGTGAGTACGGTAAGTTCGTGTCCCTTTTGAATGATTGTTTCAATTCCTTGTGCTTGCAATAGGTAAGGAAAATATAGAATGGAAAGAACTGCTCTCTTGATTAGAAGATTCATGGTTGTATAAATCTAAAAAATAAGCATGATTAAACCTCTTGCGATTCGCTCGGCAACGTCTCGGGTTCTGTTTTTACGTTGGCCCACTCCTTTGGTTCCTCATCGTGGAGGTATTCCAGAATTTTTTGTTCTACATGTTTCAGCTTAAGGGCTTTTATGTAAGCGCCATTTCTGGCAAGGATCAACCGTCCTGTTTCTTCTGAGATGGCCATTACCAACGTATCTGTACTTTCCGACATTCCAATGGCTGAACGATGGCGCAATCCAAACTGAGGAGGGAGATGATCGTTTTCACTAACCGGCAATACACATCGGGCAGCTCTTATTTTACCTTTGTGAATAATAACAGCACCATCATGGAGTGGACTATTCTTATTGAATATGGAAAGAAGCAACCTTCGTGATACGACCGAGTTCACAAGATCACCGGTCTCAGCGTAAAATTTCAATTCCGAATCTCGTGAAAAGACGATCAGCGCTCCCGTACGTGTGGCCTTCAACGATTTACAGGCTTCAATGATTTCCTGGATATCAAAATCATCCTCATGCTGACTGCGCCAGTTGGTAAATGACTTAAAGAGTGTTTCACGATTTACTTCCGTGCTTCGCCCGATCACCAGTAAAAATTTACGTATCTCCTGTTGAAAGAGAATGATGGTAGCCAGAACCCCAACACCCATGAATTGACCTAGTATGGTTGTCAGTAATTCCATCTGCGCTGCCCTTACGATTAAATACACCAGATAGAGGGCAAGTATTCCTAAGAAAATATTGACTGCGATACTTCCCCTGATGAGTTTATAAACCTGATACAGGAGTATCGCCACCAGGCCAATATCGATAAAGTCGACCCATGTAACTTCCAGGAATCCTATTTTGAAAGCTAATATCACTTTACAAAGTTAATTAATTTAATGGCCTCTGCCGCTTCTTTTACATCATGAATGCGCAGGATATCAGCCCCCTTCGTTAACGCCAAGGTGTTAAGCACGGTTGTCCCATTCAACGAGTTTTCAGGGTTGGTTTCTAACGTTCGCCAGATGAGTGATTTTCGCGAAAGGCCGACTAAAATGGGTCTCTCCAGAATCTGAAGCGCATCCAGGTGTTTCAATAGCTCAAAATTTTGGGAAACTGTTTTGGCAAATCCAAAGCCGGGGTCGACAATTACATCTGAAATTCCCAGTTGACGAAGCCGGTTTAATTTACTATGAAAATAATCAATGACTTCCTTCACCAAATTGTCATATACTGCCAGTGACTGCATGGTTTGGGGATTACCCTTCATGTGCATCAAAATATAAGGAATGCGATAATGAGCGATTACTTCAAACATTTTAGGATCCAACGCTCCGCCGGAGATGTCATTGACCATGTTTGCGCCAACCTCAATGGCTTGTCTGGCTACCTCGGCCCGAAACGTATCAATGGATAGAATGGAATCAGGAAACTGTTTTGTGATGGATCGTATTATTGGGATAGTTCGATTCAATTCTTCCTCCATGGATATTTCATGGGCGCCGGGCCTGGAAGAATATCCACCTATATCGATGATGTGGGCGCCACCGGAAATCATTTTTTCAACCTGCTGCAGCATGATCTTTTCGTCAAGGTATTTCCCGCCGTCAAAAAAACTGTCTGGCGTTACGTTTAGCACACCCATGATTTTAGGTGAATCGAGGTGAAGCAGCCGCCCACCTACGTTCAGTGTTTTGTTAGGTGAAAATACTTTATTTTGCATCCACTTTATGATCGATAAAACGACCTCCGAATATAGACAGGTAATAGACACCTGCAAAACATTGTTCTCAAAGAAGACACATGACTATGGAACAGCATGGAGAGTGCTTCGATTGCCGTCAATTACAGACCAGATTTTTATCAAGGCTCAAAGGATTAGAAGCATTCAGGAAAAAGGTTCACAAAAGGTTGAGGACAGTGTGAAGGATGAGTTTGTTGGAATTATAAATTATTGTGTCATTGCCATGATTCAAATGCAACTGAGTGAATCCGATAAAATGGAGATGACTTTTGAAGAGTTGGAGCCACGCTATGACAAGGTCGTCAATGAAACTTACGATTTGCTTCAAAATAAAAATCATGACTATGGAGAAGCCTGGAGGGATATGCGGGTAAGTTCAATCACGGATATTATTTTAATGAAACTAATGCGTGTAAAGCAGATTGAAGACAATGCAGGCAAAACATTGGTGAGTGAAGGTGTAAAAGCAAACTATCAGGACATGATAAATTATGCTGTGTTTGCATTGATTAAGTTGAATGAAAAATAACAAGCAGATATGAGGAAGTATGTAGACATTTTTTCAAGAGTATTTGTTGGGGGGTTATTTATTTTTTCAGGATTGATAAAACTTAATGATCCCGTAGGGACACAGATCAAACTGGAAGAATATTTTGAAGTATTTGCTACAGATTTTGGCTCATTCTTTCATGTCTTTATTCCGTGGGCCTTAGAAATTGGTATAATTCTGATTATACTGGAAGTGGTCCTTGGTTTTGCGGTACTCTTATTCTATAGAATGAATACAACTATGTGGATCATGCTGCTGCTCATGATTTTCTTCACATTCCTTACATTTTATTCAGCATATTTTAACAAGGTAACAGATTGTGGATGCTTTGGAGATGCCATCAAACTTACACCTTGGGAATCGTTTTATAAGGATATTGTATTGATGGTTTTTGTGCTCCATTTGTTTTGGTATCGCAGGCAATACGATTCTCCACTTCGAACGATGGAAGGCCATGTGGTTATAGGGGCCGTTACCGGAATAAGTTTGTTTCTGGGTATATACGCTATCCTGCACCTTCCCTTTATCGATTTTAGAGCGTATCGGGTTGGTAATGTAATTCCTCAGCAAATGATTCCTGAAGAACAACCTGTCATCGAGTATCTGTTTGAAAAGGATGGATCGCAGGTCGCTTCTCAAAAATTTCTCTCGGCAGAAGATGGCTATCAATACGTGTCTTCCCGTGTGATCAATGAAGATAAGATTACGCCTAAGATTACCGATTATATGGTATCGAGCCCGGAAGGTGAAGATATGACACAGTATACTTTTAGCGGATCAAAGTTGTTGATCATCATTTTCGATGTAAGTAAAGCCTCAACTGAAAATATCGATGACATTCGCTCACTTACAAGATCACTTGACGGTAAGGTTGACAGTTTTGTGCTTACCTCCTCAGGGTCTGAACAAATGGAGGCTTTCCGTCATGAGCATCAATTGGCCGTTCCCTATTATTTCGCAGACGCTACGGTTTTGAAAACCATTCTCAGGTCTAATCCCGGAATTGCCTTGTGGAAAGATGGCCGTGTATTGGGCAACTGGCATCACAATGACACACCCTCCTCGGATGAAATTCTTGAATTAGTAAAATGAAATTGTTTCTGGTTGGGCTTCCCGGAAGTGGTAAGACTACGCTTGCCAAAGAGGTGGCAACACTACTCACCAGGAAATTTGTTGATCTGGATCACGAAATAGTAAAAGGTGAATCGATGCCCATTGTACAAATTTTTGATACCCACGGAGAAGATAAATTCAGGGTATTTGAAAATTCCTACTTAAGAAAATGGATTAGTAGTTCTGAGGATTTTGTAATGGCCACCGGTGGCGGTACGCCATGCTTTCATAACAACATGGTTTTACTAAATGAGGCCGGCTATTCCGTTTTCCTGGATACAGATCCTGATGTGATCGCAACCCGCATGCTAAATACGGAACTGGCGAAAAGACCTCTTTTTGCAGGTCAGGACAAAAATTCTATTGTCAAAAGAATTAAAACCATGCGCGATGAACGCATACTCTATTATAATAGAGCCAAAATGACACTTTCCGGAGAACTGATCTCTGCGAAAAATATCGCTGATAAAGTGCGGGCGCTAGAAAGGTAATCCAACGGTGAGCATAAGATTGGTGATTGCGGAGCTGTACGTAACCAAAGGACTGTTTGGTGTATTTACGGAATAAGGTCTGTAAGAATTATCACCCACGGAATGAATCACTGCCAGATCAATGTAAAAATTTGACTCACGGTACCCGATACCGGTGGTTATTCTCTGAATTTTTTCTGAAACATTGTTTTGAATTGACTTGAATGGATTAGGCAGGTATGCATAGCCGGCCCTGAATCTGAAATTATTAAACCTGTATTCTCCTCCACCCCGGATATTATAAGTGGTTTGATAAAGCGATTTGATATCTTCATTTTCTCCATCAAACGATAT
Organism: uncultured Ohtaekwangia sp.; assembly: GCA_964436055.1. GTDB lineage: Bacteria > Bacteroidota > Bacteroidia > Cytophagales > Cyclobacteriaceae > ELB16-189. The sequence continues at coordinate 494 of CAYTBO010000025.1, read as the reverse complement.
GCCTTGTGTTATAGAATTATATTTTGCGTTGGAATAATTGGTTCGCTCTACATCCAGTGTAATAAATCCTTTTTTCTGTATAAAAAACGTTGCGCCAACATTAAGTTTACCCGGGGTAGTTAGGTTATAATCCGAAGTAATAATATCACTTGCGAACTGCTCCTGATTCAAAATACTTGAAGCATCATATTGGAAATTATCCCAATTGGATTGCATAACGGCGCTGTAGGTGTCCGAAAGTTCGTAACGGGTAGAGGTGGTGGCAGCAAATGCAAATTGAACAAAATCGGCCAGGCGGTACGTTGCGCCTATTGTCGCGTTGATACCTGATCCTCTGATTTCAAGTGATTCTTCCAGCTGCAGGTCAAAGAGCGGTTCATTTTGAAAGGCCTCCGAGAATATTTTTTTTGATTTGAACCGGATGGTAGTTACGCCAACGCCAGCTCCAATAAAAAGCCGGTCGTTGTAGTTAGCGCCATACGAAAAGCTCCACT
>CAYTBO010000024.1:0-40205 GCA_964436055.1 uncultured Ohtaekwangia sp. | reverse complement strand
TCCAGTATTCTGCTACTTCAGGGTCAATTTCACCTGTTTCCTTGTCGAAAATTCTTTTTGGATATCCGTCCGCTCCCTGCGGTGAGTAAACAGCCTCCCAAACATCCCATTGTTGTCCTGATCTTGTTTTAGTACCCAGCGCCAGCTCGTAATAATTGGCTTCCTGCATGGTGCTTTGAATCTGTCCTAAATAGTCGCGATGAGCAGGCTTGGGAAGACTTTTAAAGTCACTGTCATAGAAGTAAGCGTTTTTGTCGTTGTAAATGTCTACCAGACAGAATGAACGAAAATCAATTGGATCAGGGCATGCGGCAAAACATCCGTTGAAATCATCAGGATAAAACATCTGCACGGCCAGTGCTTCCCACCCTCCAGTTGATCCTCCATAGGTAAACCTTGCCCATCCTTCACCAATTCCCCTGAATTGTTTTTCAATTTCAGGAACAAGTTCTTTCATAATGGCATCACCATACGGACCCATGTTGGCCGAGTTTACAGCATAAGAATCGTCATAATAGGGCGTGGCATGTTGAATTTCGATTACCAAAAACCGTGGAAAATTCTTACTCGTCCATTGCTTGTAAAAGTTATACGCTTCCTGCTGTTGAATTTTATTATATCCATAAATTCCAAAACGCGCACTGTATTCCGTAGTGTCCATGTCCGGATCTGGTGGATCCGTTCGGAAACCCCCGAAGTCACTTGGGAAATGACCATGATAAATCATCAGGGGGTATTTTGCTTCGGGGTGTTCATCAAAACCTTCGGGTACCAGTACATGCGCCCCCAGGTACATAGGGGTACCCCAAAATTCGAAAAGCAATTTACTTTCAATTTTGATGTGCTTTACATATCGGGTATCTTTCGGCTCTGCTATAGGCGGAATTTTCTGATCCATTGTAATGGCAATGTTTTGACGTTTGGATGGGTCTATTTCTACTTTTAGTGGCAGACTGTAAAAATTGCCGGGTTTTCGGTTCCATTGTTGGCCCTCACCTTTATCCGGAGGCAACTTCACCGTATGACCGGTCTTCAGGTTGAATGTTTCATACCGGTTGATAAGAGCTTGAATGTAATAGGTGCCGGCCGGAATTTCCGCCAATGAGCGTTTGGGAAATCCGAATGCACTTTCATCAACTATAATTTCATCACCGGGTTTCATGCCTTCTACATCCACCCCAAACACCAATTGGGCCTTCAAGCCATCATTAATCTGAAATCTTGGTTCTGCCGTGTCATTATTGGCCAACATGAGTAAAAGCCGGCCATCCTGCGCACTTTCCTCCAACGCTGTGGTAAACCTGACACTAAATCTGAGGTTTCCTTCCTGACTGGATGTGCATTGAAAAAGTGAAGCTAGTATAACAAAGAGTGCCAACTGGACTGTTTTCATTGGTTTATTAATTTTTTATGGTTGATGAAAGTTTTGCCCAGGTCGAACATTCTGTGAACAGGATACTTTTCATTGCCATTCATTGGTATTTCGTTTTCCCTGAATTGTGAATAGTAAGATAATAGAAAGCATTCAACAAGCAAAGGATAATCCGACAAGTGGCTTTTATGTCAAATCGAGGGTATTGATAATGGATTTTGGTTGAATTAACATCCACTTTGACTGGCTTAATTCTCCTAAAGGTTAGTATATTGCGTGTCTTAAAGTTGAGGCGTCATGAGAATTTATTTGGTCGAGGACGATGAGATATACGCGGAGTTTGTAAAGAAGGCGTTAAGTCAAAATTCCGAATATCACATAAGCACGTTTGCAACTGCTGAGGATGCCCTGAAGGCAGTTAATGGACAATTCCCTGACGTAATGATTATTGATTATAAGCTGCCGGGGATGAGCGGTATTGATCTTTATGAAAAAATTAAGAGCCAAATTGGTGATAAGAATAAAGTAGTCATGTTAAGTGCACTGGAAGATGGCAACATGGTGCTTAGTTTTATTCAGAAAGGTGTTCGCGACTATGTCATTAAAGATGAAAATGTAATTGAATCGCTGGAAGCCATTCTGGGGGGCAAGGAAGAAGACTACTACTTATTCGAGTAACTCCGCTTCAGGGTTACGATGAAATTGCTCCCCTTACCCAATTCGCTCTCACAAGCTATTGATCCTCCCATCTTCTCCGTCAGGGTTTTCACAATTGACAAGCCAAGGCCTGTTGAGCTTTCTCCTGCGGTAGGTTTCGCAGACAGTTTTTGAAATTTAAGGAAAAGCTTTTTCTGATCCTCAACACTAATCCCCGGTCCTTCGTCTTTTACATTCAAGTAAAGGGTATCATTTTTTTCTTCTACCCACACGACTACTTTTTTGCCAGACGGTGAAAATTTGATTGCATTGGAGATAAGATTATCAAGTATTCTGTTGAGGAATAACCTGTCTACTTCCGCAAAAACACCGGTTGGGCATTGCCATTCCAACTCAATCTTCTTTCTTCCGGCAATTGCTTTATAATTTTTTATGAATGATGAGATGACAGGCTCCAGCAGTATGTTCGTCAATTCCGTTTCGAATAATTTTTCCTCCAGCTTTCGGCTATCCAGCAGGTTGCGAACCATATTCAGTCCATCAACCGCTACATAGTGTATTTTCCCTATATATTCCCTTTGCTCATCCGTTAGGTTTTCGCCCGACATATTCATTAGTTGAACCAAGGCAAAAATCCGGTTGAACGGACCTTTCAGGTCATGCGAAACAAGGCCAATAATCTGCTGTTTTTCAACGTTAAGCTCATTGAGTTGCTGGTTTTGTATGGCCAACACTTGATTTTGCTTATGTATTTCTACGCTTTGCTCTGAAATAATTTTATGCTGGCGCTTCAGGATATAATAAGCACGAACCTGCAAAATAATAACCAGCAGCAGTAACAGCGCAATAAGTAATACTCCAACAACAATCATTATTTTTTTACTTGAAGGTAATTTACCGCGGATTTTTCTTCAATCAAACAGCATTTCATATCCGCAGCTTTACCTCGCGCTTATAGTCTATTGGAATTTGTACAGGCAACCCTTTCACCGAAACGCGAATGTACCCTTTGAACTGCAGTTCATATTTTTTCCCGCCCAAAAGGCTCAGCAGGGCATCCACCAAACCTATTTCTTTAAGTGAAAGTTGCACTTCCATGGGAACATTAAATTCTGCTTTAGATTTGATTATTGATTTAAGTTGTTGATCTACAGTAGCGGATTTTTTACCATCAACAAACACCTCCACACGGATGTACTTTAATCTCATCCTGATCTGATTGGGATTGTAAAAGCGCGCGTCCGCCTTTAGTGTAGGGTCGGAACCGGCCCCAGGCGTCAATTCAATGTTTTCAATGGCCCGGAGCACTATTGGCTCTTTTGGTGCACACCCCCCTACGACCAACAAGCACAAAAGCCAAGCAGTAGTATACCTCATAATTAATTTTGCCAAAGGTAGACTTTTGCGAGGAGGTTCAGTTACTCCTTTACAATCCATTAATCAGGAAAGAGTGATCGATCAATTCCGGGAATGAGCTTAATGGCATTTTTATAATACACTTTTTTCAATACATTATCCGGTAGCCCCATCCCATACATTCTCCAGAAGGCGTGGTATCGTTTGTGATAGGGGAAATATTCATCTTCCGTTTCCAACACACGAAAATAGGTTTCGTATTCATCGGGCACCCAACTGTCTTTACCAAAAAGTATTCTATCCTGATACTTCGTAAAGAAAGCTTTGGCTGCCCGTGGTTGTCTCCCTAACTCCGCAATGATAGCTCCAATTTCAACATACATATTGGGAAATTCCACCATTAGGGATGAAAGCTTTTCCAGGTTGCTGGCATACCAACCCATGTGGGCGTTGATAAAATTTGTTTTTGGATGTTTCCTGAAAATATTATGCTGTTCTCTGATAATGGTTTCCCATTTTACAGGATCATTATCGTGTCTCCTGCCTGGGTGGGTTTTCAACTCCAGCCATCGCTCATTTTGATTGTCGATAGGCTGCCAGAACTGTATCGGGTCGGCAGCATGAATAAGGACAGGAATTCCCAATTCACCACATTTGGCCCATACAGGATCTATTCTAGGGTCATCTATAGGAATCCGGTTTCCTTTGCTGTCTTTGTTGAACATCCCCAGCGATTTATAAATCTTCAGTCCGCTTGCTCCTTTCTTCACATCTTCTTCCAATTGCTTTACGGTTCGCTTACTCCAGTCCGCATCGTCCATCCCGTTAAAGTCAACATTGGTAAAGACAAGGAATCTATTGGGATAATTATATTTTACATTCTTCAAAGAATTTTCCAAATGTTCTGTACTTCCGCGCCCCCGGCCACTTAGATTGGTCATCACGGCCATATTCATTTTTTCCATCTCCCGTATCAGGTTACCTAAGTCCATCGTAGGCATGCCAAACTGGTGATTGTGAATGTCAACAAAAGGAAATTTAGCTTTTGCAACGCGGTGCCCCGACACAACCAGCGAAGAAGGTGGATCGTAATCCTCAAAGTCCATTTTCATGTCCAAAGGTCTTTCCTGTGCGCAAGCAAAAATTGTGTTCATCACAAAAAGTATCGCGAGTGAAAATCTAAGCGTCATAGGGTCTATCGGTTTTAGGCAAATATATACGTTAAACCCTCGCATGGGTTTACCAAAAAGGATAGGAGGTCATCTGATAACGTGAGCTATCCGTGACTTAAGGCCAATCCACTGAAGATAACGCTAGTCTGTTGAATTCCCGGAATAATAGAAAGCGGCTCCTGCCAGGGCCAGATCTTTCAACACCTGACCCATCGCCATTTCATTACCACCGATGACCATCGGTAGTTGAACGGTAAGTGCGTAAACAACAAGGAGTATGCCCAAAAGCAAGGATGCAAGTCCGCTTTTCTTTTTAATGACAATGCTCGCCGATGCCGCAATCATCGCAAGGCCCGTGAGATACACCCAGAAGATGCCACCGGGGACCGGCACCATAGGAGCCATTGCGGCTCCATTCATAAAGTGAAAAAGGCCAAAAATGGCAAATGGGATAGCAAAAATTAGCCTTCCTGCGGTTGATAAGGTCGATTTCATAATAGTTTTGGTTGTTTGAACATCAATTTATAAAACTTCTGCATTCTTTAAACCCCTGGATGATAGCATTGTCAAACAGGAAAACAGACGGCCATGAGGAAAATAATGACATTCTTATTCTTTTTGCTGCTTGTCTTTCTTTCCATGTTCAATTTCGCAGAAGCAAGCGGACTGAGGTGGCTGAACTGAAGTACTCAAATCTCAATCCGTAATCCAACGTTTTCCTTTACGAACAACCGGCCTGGCATCAACAGATGTCTCAATTCTTTCTAACTTGGCATTTGAAAAAATTCAATCCTGTTGAAATGAAGTACTTGCAATTCCTGATCCTGTTCGTCTCGCCAATCATAGGATTTTCCCAACCTTCCGATCCGGATTTACTGGCTGCCCTCAAAAAAATTGAGACCAACGATTTTGCAGGCGCCAAAGCGGATCTGACAAAAATTATTGACGCCAATCCAAAAAATAAAGTTGCCCTCTCCCTAAGAGGCCAGGCCCGGATGGGTCTTCAGGACTTTTATGGAGCCATCAGTGATTTCACTTTTGCGCTTGAGGTGGACTCTACATTTGCCGAAGCACTCAACTTTCGGGGCGAGTCCAAAATCGGGCTGGGTGATGACTATGGTGCCATTGAAGACATCGACAAGGCCATAAAATTCAATGATAAATTTACCGATTCGTACACCAACAGGGGTTTTGCCAAATTCAACATTGGAGAATTGCAGGAATCCTATTTTGATTTTTCGAAGGCACTGGAATTAGGGCCTGCCGATGCAGACAAATATTTTAATCGGGCGGTGGTGAAAGCTGAATTGGGGGAATTTGTAAGCGCCATCGATGACTACAGCAAGGCTATTGAGATGGATAAGGAAGACCCTACCTTGTTTAATTACCGGGGTGTTGCCTATTACAATACAGATTCTTATGACAAAGCGATTGAAGATTATAATCTGGCTATAAAATTAGATCCTGATGATGCTTTGAAATACGAAAATCGTGCTTTGGCCAGAAGCGCAAATGAGAACTTGAAAGGTGCGCTGGAAGATTACAATAAGGCCATCGAACTGGATGGAGAAGATCCTGAAACTTATAACCTTCGTGGTGTGCTCAAATACACCATGGAAAATTTTGACGGAGCTATTGCGGACTATACAAAAGCGCTGGAGCTTGATCCCGCCAATCCGATATATTATGATAATCGTGCGTTAAGCTTCGCAGAAAATGAGAACTATAGCGCCGCTTTGGATGATTATTCCTCTTCGATCGAACTCTATCCGGATGATCCTGAAACCTACTATCAGCGCGGGTTGATTAAATTGCTTATGAATAACAACTACGATGGCTGTCTGGATTTGAAAAGAGCAGATGACATGGGCTCCCTGGATGCAAAGACCGCCATTAAGAAAAGTTGTAAATAGGACACGCCCTGGCGCATCCTATTTATCATTACACTATTTTTTTACCACCAGTGTTTTGGCAATAATATCATGAAGCGCCTGCTTCTTTTCTGTGAAGCCGGCCATGATGTAGCCAATCAGTAAAATCATACTGGAAATGATCTTGGAGACGTTTCGGATCAATGCTTTCACCAGATCCAGCTTACCCCCATTCTCATCTGTTACGATTAACCCCAATGCTAATTTCCCTACGGTGGCCTGATATTTGGAGGATTCCATCAAGGTGTAATAAAGGATGATCAAAATGGCCGTAAGGAAAAATGTTGCGCTGGCCGCAGCAATAAGACCGGCAATCATTCCTATCGCCTCTGTCTCGCCCATGGATTCGAAATTATCAGCATTCTGCATGAAGGTAATACCCATTATGCCCAGTATGGGAATTGCGATAAAAGCCTGCACTGCCCAGATGATGATGTAATCAATGATGTAGGCTACAAAACGCAGCCAAAATCCTGCATATTCTTTATTCATGATAAGTGGGGTTAGGTTAGTTAATTACAAATTAATATAAATAACCCGTTAGACCAGATCAAGCCCCGACAAAATTGAATTCCGGTTATTTAGTATCTTGTTGAATGAATAATAAACTTCAGGAAGCATTTAATTCACTTGAATCCCAACGAAAAGAAATCGCAGAGCGCGTGAAGCTTGCGGCCGATAGATTTGATCACAAACTCAATGCGAACAGTTGGTCGGTTCACCAGGTACTTGCCCATTTGATTGCCGCAGAGAAACTATCGGTAAAATACCTTGAGAAAAAAATACAGGGCATCGAGACAGCTGGAGACACCGGTCTGGTTGAGGAAATTAAAATGGCAGTGCTAAAAGTTTCCCAACGGCTTCCCTTGAAATTCAAGGCGCCAAAAAAATTAGTGGAGAACACGCCAACCTATAATTCGCTCACTGATTTGTTAGAAGACTGGAATGCTACCAGAGAAGAACTGAATGCACACCTTGAAAAAATTAAAGACAATCAGATCAAAAGAAAAATATACAAGCATGTGGTCGCCGGAAAATTGAATATTGTTCATGCTATCGTATTTCTTCAGGAGCACGTGAGCCACCACTTGCCACAACTAAATCGCCTTTTGAAATAGCTATTGTATGATAGCCTTCCTCCGATCAGCAATGATTTAAAAACTCTTGCTACATTTCTGCAAAACTAAAACTGCAGACATGATAAGGATTCAAGCCGCGTTTATTTTTACATTTTCTCTATTTACCACATTCGCTCAGGTTAGTCTGCAGAGCCCCGATCAATTTTTAGGTTATGAACTGGGAGACCGGTTCACTCGGCATCACAAAGTGGTGGAATATTTTCAGCATGTAGCAAACGCACGTCAGAGCAACGTAAAATTCATTCAATATGGTGAAACCTATGAGCACAGACCTTTGGTGATTGCTATCATCGCATCGGATGAAAATTTTAAAAACCTTGAAACCATTCGTATGGATAACCTGCGGAGAACAGGATTTGAACAAGGTACCCCTTCCACTAACGTTGCTATGGTATGGCTTAGCTACAATGTTCATGGCAATGAAGCCAATTCGATGGAAGCATCCATGAAAACTTTATATGATCTTGCCAATGCAGGCAACGCCAAAACGCAAGAGTGGCTGAAAAATACAGTTGTGATCATCGATCCTTGCATCAATCCGGATGGAAGGGATCGTTATGCAAATTTTTATAATCAATATGGAAACTTTCCAGCCGACCCAAGCCCTGATGCGAAAGAGCATCGTGAACCCTGGCCTGGAGGAAGAGCTAATCACTATTTATTTGATCTAAACCGAGACTGGGCATGGCAGTCACAAATTGAATCGCAAGCGAGAATCAAGCTGTATAATCAATGGATGCCCCACCTGCACGTAGATTTTCATGAGCAATCATATAACAACCCCTATTATTTCGCCCCGGCTGCCGAGCCACTACACGAAGTGATCTCCAAATGGCAGCGTGAGTTTGAAATCATGATTGGTAAGAATAACGCAAAGTATTTTGATGAAAATGGATGGCTGTATTTCACCAAAGAAAGGTTTGATCTTTATTACCCAAGCTATGGTGATACCTACCCCACATATAGCGGAGCCATCGGGATGACCTACGAGCAGGGTGGAGGTGGATTTGGCGGCCTCACCATCACTACCAAGGAAGGAGATCCGCTCACCTTAAAGGATCGGCTCGCACATCACTACACCAATGGATTGTCAACCGTAGAAGTGACTGCCCGGAACGCATCACGCGTCACTGAGGAATTTGAAAAGTATTTTGAGGAAAACCTGGCTAGCCCCGCCTCACCATACAAAACGTACGTGATCAAAGCCGACAATAATCAGGATAAAATCAACAGACTGGCAGCATGGATGGATACACACCGAATTCAATATGGAAATCCATCAACAGGGAAAACGACAAGAGGATTTGACTTTCAAACACAAACAACAGGCAACGTCAGTTTCAGTTCCGAAGACATTGTTGTAAATATCTATCAACCCAAAGGCAGATTTGTAACAACCTTGTTTGAACCGCAATCAAAACTAAATGACTCGATCACCTATGACATCACGGCCTGGAACCTGATGTATGCTTACGGACTGAATGCCTACGCGCTAACAGAAAAAGTGAATGTGGCAAAACCCTACAATACCAAAAAAATTGAAAGTACAATAACTGCCAATCCCTATGCTTATCTGTTTCGCTATCAAAGTCTGGAGGATGTAAAATTTTTAGCTGCTTTGCTGAAGGATGGCTATACAGTACGATCTGCCGGACAAGCGTTTAGTGTTGCCAGTGAGAATTTCGATGCGGGCACTATCATTATTACAAGACGTAACAATGAATCCATACCTGATTTTGACAATGCGCTTCAAAAACTGGCCAAAGAAATGAGACGCCATATTTATACCACATCAACCGGCTATGTTGATAGCGGAAAAGACCTGGGTTCATCTAAAGTGAACTACCTCAAAGCGCCCAAGATTGCACTGCTTGGTGGCGAGCAGACGTCTTCCCTTAGCTTTGGTGAAGTGTGGCATTATTTTGAGCGTCAATTGAATTATCCAGTTACTGTAATCGGTACAGATTACTTCAAAACAATTCAACTCAGCCAGCACGATGTTTTGATAGTTCCTCCCGGTAACTATCATTTATTTGATGATGAACAACTTGAACACATCAGCGAATGGGTAAATGCCGGAGGAAGATTGATTGTAACTGCACAGGCATTGAATTCTTTTGCGGACAAAAAAGGGTTCAACCTGAAAAAGTTTGCAACTGATGACGCCAAAAAAGAAGCTGAGAAAATTGGTGAACAATTGAAAAAAGAAAAGGTGCTTGTTCGCTATGAAGATTCGGAACGTAAAAATTTATCTTCTTCAATTTTTGGTGCGATCTATAAAACCACCCTTGACACATCTCATCCGTTGGCATTTGGTTTGGGAAATACTTATTATAGTCTTAAGACCACCACACTTCGCTTTGACTACCTGCAAGCCGGATGGAATGTAGGCACGCTCAGAGGCAAAGTGAAACCACTCATCGGATTTGCCGGCATCAAGGCCAATCAATCCATGGAAAATAGTCTCGTGTTTGGTGTAGAAGACAAAGGAAAAGGGCACGTGGTTTACTTTGTTGACAACCCCATGTTCAGGTCTTTTTGGGAAAACGGAAAGATGCTTTTTGCCAATGCAGTATTCGTAGTGGGAGGTCAATAAGTCGGATTTCGTACTAAAAAGGGGGTATTCTCGATTAATTAAAAAATTAACCTTAAATAATTGTGGTAAAATGAAACCTTTATCAGATTTACGTGTTTAAACATCTATTGTAACTAACCAACGTAAATCTTTATGAAAAAAGTATCATTCCTTTTAGTACTGGCGACATCTTTATTCAGCCTTGGGCTGATGTCTTTTAGTCCGCCAGATGAAGTATTGTCTGTGGATATTCAGGCAAGCGAGTTGAAGTGGACTGGTTATCACCTGGCGAAATCTTACGAGCACTGGGGATATGTTAATATCAAGTCCGGAACTATTGCTACAAATGGAAATAGAATCACATCAGGGGAATTTGTGATTGATATGAATTCGATCAATAACAAAGACGTAGCAGCGGCCGAGGATAATTCCAAGCTTGTGGGCCATTTGAAAGCAGATGATTTTTTTGGTGTGAGCCAGTATCCTGAAGCTAAGCTGGTTATAAAAAATACAGAGAAAAAATCTGGAAATACGTATGCCACTATTGCCGATCTTACGATCAAAGGAATAACCAGGGAAATTAAATTTGATACTGAAATCTCTTCTATCAATGCCACTCAGCTTGAAGCAGTTGCAGATTTGAAAATCAAAAGAACAGATTTTAATGTGATGTATGGCTGGTCAGTTGAAAATGCAGTACTAGACGGGGAGTTCCGTTTGCAAGTAAAGCTGGTTGCTAAAAAGTAACTTTCCTCAAAAATATTTTTGTTAAAAAAGACCGGTTCACCTCCGGTCTTTTTTTATGGTTCCAATACCACTTTCAGACAATTGTGTCTCTTGTTGGCAAAAATATCATAGCCTTCCACACCCTGGCTTAATTTCATGTGGTGCGAAAGTATGGCGGTGAGGTTACACTTTTTCTTTTGTACAACCGGAATGAGCTTATCCATAAAATACCGTGCCGGACATCGCCCTACTTTGTAAGTGAGATTTTTATTGTAGGCATCCGCAGGCGAAAAGGGTAGGTGATGATCATTGCATACGCCAACCGTTGAAATAATACCACCAGGTCGCACCAAATCATAAGCCAGTTTGGCCGCAGCATTACTGCCAACTACTTCCATCACAGCATCTGCACCTCTGCCCATGGTGTGCTGTCTTATTACGTCCAGTGGGTTATTCTTTGTAAAGTTTATGGGAATCGCACCAAAATCCCTTGCCATGGCTAGTCTTTCATCAACTGAATCGATAGCAAAGAGTTTTTGCGAACCATATTCTATGGCGCCCGCGATAGTCATAATGCCCACCGGGCCACAACCTACTATAGCGTGTACACCGTCTGGCCTAATTTCAGCCTGGTGAGCACAAAAAAATCCGGTTGATAAAATATCACCGAGCAACAAACCTTCTTCAAGAGACACACCCTCAGGAATTTTTCCCAAAGTACTATCAGCAATGGGCACACGCACATACTCTGCCTGACCGCCATGCAAGCCCTCACCCCTCTCAACCCAACCATACAGTTGCCCTCTTACGCATCGGCAGGTCAAACCTATCTTACAATAGAAACACACACCGCAATTGGTAGTAAAAGGACTCATAATCAGATCGCCAACTTTTAATGTGCTGACTTCACTTCCCCTTTCTACCACTTCACCGACAAACTCATGCCCCATCACGGTACCCTGATCTAATCCTACTTCTCTGGCATGATATACATGCAAGTCAGAGCCACAAATGCAGGCAAGCTTTACTTTTACAATGACGTCTGTCTTGCTCAGTAGCTCAGGGTCGTCTGTACTCTCATACTTGATGTTTTCCTTTCCGTGGAATGTTAGCGCCTTCATCTTTTGATATTTGGCAGTAAGTTAATTTTTCTTTTGATATCAAAAATCAATATGGATATCACAAGGTTGAACGTTACTTTTGTTTTTTTTATGCAAAGACTAATTTTTTCGCTGTCCGTGCTAATTCTGCTTTTCAGTTGCGAAGAGGAGCCATGCGCAACGACTCCGGACAATTCAACTATCAAGATTGAATTAGAGATCGAACAACTCGAAAATCAAATTTCAAGCATTGAGTCAAAGGAAGGTCTCGCTGATTTTTTCTCCGCACATCCCACCTTACGGGATATTTTCTTCAACAGGCAATCCTATCCAAGCGATTCCCTTTTTATAAACGAATTGTACAATCGTTTTACTAATCCTTATTTCGACTCCCTCCTTTTTGATACCCGAAAGGAATTTGGAAATCTAAATGAGTTGAAAATGGAAATGACAACTGCTTTTCAAAACCTTAAGTATTACTATCCTGATTTTCAGGTGCCAAAAATTCAAACCGTGATTACCGGTTTGGAGAGCGACATTTTTGTTTCCGATTCTCTGATCATTATCGGATTGGATTATTACCTGGGGCCAAAGGCTCGCTATAAACCCAACATGTATGAATACCTGGCCAGGCGATATCAAAGAAATTTTATTGTGCCTTCTGTTTTATTGCTCTATGGTATTGACGAAAAATACAACAAAACAAATCTAAATGACCACACCGTTTTGGCCGAGATGATTGCTTTTGGCAAGACATACTATTTTGCCAAGCAGATGTTACCGTGTGTACCGGATAGTATTTTAATTGGCTATACAAAAGAAGAAATAGAGGGCGCCCGAAAAAACAGCGACCTCATTTGGAAACGGCTCGTGGAAGATGAGGTCTTTTATGCTACAAGCCATTTGATAAAACAGAAATACATTGCAGAACGACCTAAGACCCTGGAGGTAGGGGAAAAATGTCCTGGAAGAATAGCTACCTGGGTAGGCTGGGAGGTTGTGAAAAAATTTATGGAAGAGAACCCGAGTGTATCCTTACCTCAGGTCATGGAAAATCCTGATGCTGGAAAAATATTCAGGGAATCAAAGTATAAGCCTCTTTAAGCCCGGGGAGCTTGCGCAGATTCATTTATCACATCAAGAAACTTTTCCCCTAATAGTTTTCTGGAATAATTCTTTTCAGCCAACGTTCTGGCATTGTCTTGATAGTTTTCCAAAAGAATTTTATCCTCCAACAGGGGTCTTATTTTCCTGACAAAATCGATAGGCTGAAAGGGATCAACATGGATGCCGCAGCGATTGGTTTCTATCTCTTTGCGAATCCATCCATCGAAATTGATAATTACCGCTTTGCCTGCCGCCAAGGCATCAAAAAACTTATTTGGTGATCCTGTCTCCAAAACAGGAACTGGCTTATAAGAGATGAACGCTGCATCCGTGACATTCATGATTTCATTGACACCTTCCCTGTTGGTAAAATCCAACAAGGAAATATTCTGCAACTCCATTTTTTTAATCAGTGCAGAAAATCGCTCACGGTGAGCGCCATCGCCACAAAGTAAAAAATGGATATTCAGTGCTGCCTTGCGAGAAGCATTGGCGCATTCAATAAAATAATCCAGACCATTCGCCTCTCCGATTGCCCCGATATATGAAATTACAAATTTGTTATGAACAGTAAACCGGGTAACCAGATCAGAGGATTTTGCTGCCTTCACAAAAAAATCTGTGTCAGCCATGTTTGGGATGAGGTGTACTTTCTTTCCCTCCACCTTGGATTCGATTGCAGATTTTATGGGCGGTGAAAGGGCAACGACAGCCCTGGCTGATTTATATATCTTCTTCTCCAGTGCAAACAGTAGTTTTTGAAGAAAAAAATTATTTACAAATCCCATCTGAATAGGTGCGTCCGGCCACAGGTCACCAACTTCAAATACAAATGGGATACTGTCTCTATTTTTGATGAGCATCGCTGCTACCCCAACTGTCAACGGTACTGAGATTGCATAGCAAAAAGTTACATTCCCGATTTCGCGAGCTTTTCTGGCGGCTTTCCAAACAAACTTCGCAAAGGACAGTGCTCGTTTGGTAAACCCAAAGCTATTGTCATACGGAACTTTCAAATAGTGAATTACAATCCCTTCAAGCTCTTCTCTTTTGAACGAATCGTTGTGTGCAGTAATTACCTCCACCTCAATCCCACGTTCGATTAAAGCCTTGGCAAGGTAATAGGACCGGATGGCTCCTCCTTTTTGCGGGGTTCTAAAATGCTGATGAAGGATCAAAACTTTCACGCTACAAATAAAGCGCAATTGTCGACTTGATGGTGCAGCGCACCAAAAAATTTACCTGACTAATGAACTTTGGAATAAATATCTCTTTTCGCTACCGGCACCACGTGTTGATTTTCCAACAACTCGTAAACATTACGCTTGATCGTCATTGCGATATCTCCAGTGGGTAGATCATTGCAATCCAATCCAAAAGGTTCTTCAATTTCCTGCGCCATCAGTTCCAAACCAATCATCGCAAAACTAATAAACATGGTAAGAGGCACCGTATACCATCCAAAATCCATATAGAGGCCAAACGGTAGCAACAAGCAATAGATGGAAACAAAAAATTTGATATACACTGAATAGCTAAATGGAATGGGGGTTTTCTTTATTCGCTCGCATGCACCCAGTATATCAAGCAGTGACTGTTGTTGTCCTTTTAAATTGATCAGATCAGCGTCTGTAAATATTCCCGCTTTATAAATCAGGTGAATTTTTGAATACAGCCACATGGATAAATAATTAGGGGGATGCACACGAGTCTTCAGTTCGTCTTCCTCTTTTTCGGTGAGGTCAAGCTCATTTAATTTCGTTCCGTTTCTCAAGTGATCCCGTAAGGCAACACAAAAGTTTGCAATATGTCGGGCGAAAAATTCCCTGGCATCTTTGTCTTCCTTTGGTAAAGAGACATTCAGCATGAGCGCCAGATTTCTCGTATTGTTTACCAATGCACCCCATTGTTTTCTGCCTTCCCACCATCTGTCGTAAGCTGTATTGGTGCGAAATACCAGTAAAATACTTAACACAATACCCAGTAAAGAAAAAATTCCGGAGTTAAGTCTTGGTTCAATTTGAAGATAAAACAAAAAGCCACAAACTACTGTTGACATCACACCAACCATGAATATGCCGTTCATTATCTTCCTCAAAGTCCAGCTTGTGGTAAGGTTTCGGATATCCCTAAACCAGTTTTTGTTTGGCTCGTAGATGATCATATATTGATTTTAGTTGTTGATACCTGTTCATCCTTAAACATCGTTTACCAAATTTAGGGTTTAACCTGAATAGGAAATTTAGTTTTCCGCCAGATATTCATGCACGAATTTGATCGCCATAGACCCCTCACCTACCGCAGAAGCTACCCGATTCATGGCTCCTGATCGCACATCTCCTGCTGCAAAAATTCCGGGACTGCATGTTTCCAACAAAAAAGGTTCCCTTTTCAATTTCCATAGTTTAGTGAAGGCTGGATGCTTCATCACATCACGACCGGTTTCTATAAATCCCTTACTATCCTTAATGATATCAAGTTTCAGCCAATCCGTAATTGGTCTTGCTCCGATAAAAATAAATAAGGCAGCCGCTTTTACATTTTTTCTTTCCCCTGTAGGGATGCTTTCCAATTCGATTTCCTCCAATCTTTCCGCTCCCTTGACTTCCAAAATGGTAGTTTCTGTAATCAACTGAATATTCGGTGTTGATTTAATTTGGTCGATCAGGTACTGCGACATCGTGGATGACAGATCCCTTTTGCGAATCAAAATAAACACATTGCTTGCAAAGTTGGCAAGATACATGGCCGCCTGTCCGGCTGAATTACCTCCGCCTACGATGTACACATCCTGGTTTCTGCAGGCGTGCGCTTCGGTGGTTGCGGCTCCGTAGTAAACACCGGCACCTGTAAATTTATCAATGTTAACAGATTCCAGCGCCCGGTAATCGACACCGGTCGTAATGATCACGCTTCTCGCGTTGATGGTTGTTCCATCCTTTAATTTTACGATCTTATAACCATCTTGCAATTCTACGTCCGTTACCTCCTGAGGGGAGAGGAACTCAACGCCAAAACGGGTAGCCTGGGAAATTGCCCTGCGGGATAGTTCAGATCCACTCAACCCATTGGGAAATCCTAAATAGTTTTCAATACGCGAGCTGGTGCCCGCCTGTCCACCCGGTGCTCTTTTTTCCACCAAAGCAGTATTCAATCCTTCGGAACCTCCATATACTGCCGCTGCAAGACCCGATGGCCCGGCACCGATGATCACAACATCATACATACTTTTAGTGGCGTTGGGCTTCATCCCCGTTTTCTCACCGATGTGCTGCAGATCAGGGTTGATCAGGTGTGAGCCATCTTCAAAGAAAAGTATTGGTAAATTCTTTCTATCCAAGTTGTTCAACTCCACCAATTCAATTGCCGTCTTATTGCCTTCAATATCGAGCCATTGATAGGGAATCATATTGCCTGATAAAAAATCTTTTATCTGATGTGAACGGGGCGACCATTGGTAGCCAACCATTCGTATTCCAATAAACTCCGGTATATGGTTGCTTTGCCATTCCTCCAGTTGCTCATTAAGCACAGGATAAAGTTTTTCTTCCGGAGGATCCCAGGGCTTCATCAGGTAATAGTCCAACTGCACATCGTTGATGGCTTTGATAGCTGCCTCGGTATCCGAATAAGCCGTGAGCAAAATACGCTTTGCTTCAGGAAATAATAATTTCGCTTTCTCCAAAAACTCCACACCCAACATTTCAGGCATGCGTTGATCAGATAAAAAAAGTGCAACCGTTTCCCCCTTATTTTTTAATTCTTTCAATGAATCCAAGGCTTCCTTTGCTGATGCTGTACTTAATATCCGATACTCATTTCCGTAAATTGTACGCAGGTCACGGACCACAGCCCGGAGCACCTGCGGATCGTCATCAATTGCAAATAGTATTGGTTTCTTCATGATGAGCTTAATCAATGGGTATACAAACCTTGAACTCCGTACAGCCTGGTTTTGAGTCCAGGTAAATTTTGCCGTTATGCTGATTGACAATCTGCCGAACAACATCCAGTCCTAACCCTGTTCCTTTACCAATAGCTTTAGTCGTATAGAATGGATCAAATATTTTATCCTTGATATCAACAGGCACGCCCGGACCGTTGTCGATAATTGACACATTGAGGAAAAATCCGTCTTTTACCGTCTTTATCTCCAATGTGCTGTTAGGACGTCCCTCCATCGCATCGATGGCATTGTCAATCAGATTCGTCCACACCTGGTTCATTTCACTGATAAAAATGTTAGGCTCTGGTACGTTTTCTCCATAGTTTTCTACCAACTCAATGTTTCCTTTTTTAAGCTTGTGATTAAGCATTTTCAGCGTGTTCCTGATGCCTGTATGCACGTCCGTCCGCTTGCGCTCAGGCGCCTGATCCATGTGTGTATAACTTTTGATGGAAGTTACCAGGTCATTGATCCTACGGGAGGCCTCTTCTATTTCATTTACAAGTCTTTCAGTGTTCAAAACCTGGTTTACCCAATTGATTACGGCAGAAAGGTCTTCCTCTCTAAGGTTATGTTTTATTTTATCCAGGTCTTGTGCTTCCATTCCAAAATCAGTGAAGGTCTCGGCAAGTTCATAGCTATTTTGGATTTCATTTTTTTCAAGCCAGCCCGCCAGTAAATCTTCTTTTTCTGTTCGCTCCATCAGCGAAACGGAAGCCTTACCATATCTCAAAATCCTTTCGAAGACGATTTCATTCACCACATCCACTACCGCATCAGTGGTTCTGATTTTTATTACGCTTTTAAATTTTTCAGGAAGGTTCGCCAGGTGTTTTTTCAATTCTCTGGCACTGCGCACCACCGCAGCCGATGGGTTGTTCAGTTCGTGAGCCAATCCGGCCGAAAGCTTGCCCAATGACATCATTTTATCATTTTGCTGTTGTTGTTTGGTAAAGTCACGCACACGGTCGGTCATACTATGCACAAGTACAGCCGTTAATTCGTGATGTTCACAAATCATTTCCATAAAATGGTCTTTATGAAGTTCAAAAATCAGTGATTTCCGTTCGGCAACAGCTTCTCCCATGGCACTTCTCAATCTCGAATAAGGTAACAGCCCGGTGACATCCCCCTTTTCAAAGCTACCCAGGTTTCTCCGATGGCCTGCCTGATCGAGGAAAATATTCACTTTTCCATCCAATACGATTCTCAAGGAGTCGATAGATGAGCCTTTAACAAAAAGGTGGTCACCTTCTTGGATTTCTACTACATTCCCATTTTTAATCAACCAATGAAGATGACCTGGAGACACATCCTTCAACAAAGGCACTTGCTTGAGTTCGGTAAATAAATCCATGTCCCGTGAAAATACGGTGAATACTTACAAAGCTAAAATAGCAAGGAATTGTTCAAAGGGATCAACTGAACAATTGAATTCGAATTGTTGACAACAATAAGGTGATCTTCAAGCAGGATGCCTGAAGATCAAATAGTTTGATGTGTATTATAAAATCCGACTAATGCTTCTCCTGCAGTCCTCTGGCGTAGTTGAGTATGCCATTCAAACAAGCTTCGGATGGCTCCATTCGGATACCATCAAGTTGTGATTTCATGGCCACTAACTCTTTGTATTGCTTTTGCAATTCAGAGTCACAGATCAACGCTTTATCAATCTCCCGTGTCTCCCTCTCCGTAGTCTCGTGGTATAGATACCTGATCAGATCGTCTTGGGTAAAGGTTTTGGTCATAGGCGATGTATGGTTTTGTCATTTTCTTTCTAAGGTTGAGCAGGGCATAACGCATTCTGCCAAGGGCCGTGTTAATGCTTACCCCTGTACGGTCGGCGATTTCCTGAAAACTCATCTGCAAATAGTGACGCATTATCAGCACCTGCTTTTGTTCAACTGGGAGTTCCTTTATAAGAGTTCTTAGTCGCTGGCGGGTATCTTTGATAGCCTGAGCTGTTTCAAAGGACTCATCAACAAACTGCATCGAATCAAAAAGGCGACTTCCTTCCTCTAAAACGATTTCAGGGTGCCTTTTATTTTTCCGGAACTGATCTATTGCCAAATTATGTGCAATACGACTGATCCAGGGGAGAAATTTCCCCTCTTCGTTGTACCGGTTGCCTTTAATTGTGTTTAATGCTTTGATAAAAGTCTCCTGCAGGAGATCTTCAGCTACATAACGATCCTTGACGATTAGGTAAATCGATGTGTAGATACGCGATTTGTGTCTTAGAAGGAGCATTTCGAAGGCCTCTTCATTACCGTTTTGATAAAGCGTAACCAGCTTCTGGTCGCTTACTCTTCTGTCTATCATTCTGTCTCACATTTAGGTAACGTAGATGTCTTGCTCGATAGTGTAGGGGTTAGGTTAATTTGTTTTGAACCGAAAAGGTAAAAATATTCCCACTGCGCACAAAAAAATAATGGAAAAATATTGCCTGTTAAACTTTTTCTTTTGCTATTTGAGCCCGATTTTTTTGATTTATACAACTACATGGGTGATAATAAGAAAAGAATAATAAAAAGCCTGGACACCCTCCCAGAGGAGCTGAAGGATTTAGTCAAAAGACAGTATCCCAACGGATTTGAAACCAGCATTTCTCGCATTATAAACGCAAAAAAGGAGCCAATCTTTGTTTTTCCTTTAGAAACAGATGACTCGGTTTACCTCGTGAAGGTGCCTGCTACCAAAAACAGCGATGGAGGCTACGATGTAGATTCTGGAGCACGCGATGAATTTGACAACGATGGAGGAGATGATTTTGAAAGCGATAGCTACAACGCCAAGGACAGTGACTTTGATGATGATGGCGACAGTACAGCCAAAGACCCCAGCTACGACCCCGATTTCGACAATTAATTCCATCTGCGCTGACCTAACTCTTAGCAAAACACTATCGTCTTTGATGGTGTTATAATTTCCAGCCCTTCATTGCCCCGCAATTGATTAATTTTGCAGCCTCATGACCAACTCTGCTCAACTTACGGAAGCACAACTTGACCAGTTAAACCCTAAGGAGTTTATCATTATCAAGCGGGCCAGGGTCAACAACCTGAAGAATTTAAGTGTTGCTATTCCCAGAAACAAGCTGGTCGTCATTACCGGTTTATCCGGTTCAGGCAAATCTTCGCTGGCTTTCGACACCCTGTTTGCGGAAGGTCAGCGGATGTATGTGGAAAGCCTTAGTTCTTATGCCCGGCAATTTTTGGGAAGAATGGAAAAACCCGATGTTGATTACATACGTGGTGTTTCACCCGCCATTGCTATCGAACAAAAGGTAAATACGAGAAATCCGCGCTCTACGGTAGGCACAACTACAGAAATTTATGATTACCTCAAGCTGTTGTTTGCCCGTATTGGAAAAACCTATTCACCGGTAAGCGGAGAGCTTGTCTCTCGCGATACGGTGAGTACGGTATTGGATCACATTCATTCCTTGAAAGATGAATCACGGTTAATGATTGCATGCCCGTTGAAGATTGCAAAAGGCAGAAAATTGGCCGATGAGTTGAATCTGCTGATGAGCAAAGGATTTGCCCGTGTGCTGGTTGATGGAGAAATGAAATTCATCGAAGCGTTGCTGGAAGAAAAGAAAAATGAGCCCAAAAATTCCATTTACGAGGTTTTGATAGACCGAGCGATTACAAATAAAGCTGACGAAGATCTTTCCTTCCGTCTTTCGGATTCCGTTCAAACCGCCTTTTTCGAGGGTCATGGCGATTGTGTGTTATATGTGGATGGCAAGAAGCCAAGGAATTTTACTGATCGCTTTGAATTAGACAGTATTTCTTTTACCGAGCCTTCCGTAAACTTGTTTAGTTTCAACAACCCTTATGGGGCATGTCGCCATTGTGAGGGGTTTGGCAAAGTTTTGGGTATCGATGAAGACCTTGTCATTCCCGATAAAAGTTTATCCGTTTACGAAGGCGCAGTAGCTCCGTGGCGAAGCGCCACAATGGGCAAATGGTTAAAACCGCTCGTCAGCCACGGAATCAAGTTTGACTTTCCCATCCACAGGAGTTATTCAGATCTCACGCAGGCTGAAAAAGAATTGCTTTGGAACGGCAACGAATACTTCGATGGTATTCACGATTTCTTCAAATACATCGCCTCTAAAATGCATAAGATCCAATACAGGGTTATGCTTTCGCGTTATCGGGGCAGAACCACGTGCCCCGATTGCAGGGGTACCCGATTGAGGAAGGACGCGGCCTATGTGAAAATAAACGGAGCTTCTATTACCGATTTGGTGCTTATGCCACTGGAGGATGTAGAAGTATTTTTTAATGGGTTGGAATTATCAGCGTACGATCGCAAAGTGTCCGAACGTATCCTGAAAGAAATTCAGTCGCGGGTTGACTACATGATAAAAGTGGGGTTGGGTTATCTGACACTCAACCGCCTGACATCGACTTTATCGGGTGGTGAGTTTCAGCGAATAAAATTGGCCACCGCATTGGGCAGCGCATTGGTGGGCTCCATGTATATTATGGATGAACCCAGTATCGGGTTACATCCCCGCGATACAGCCCGAATGATTGAAGTACTGAAATCCCTACGCGATCTTGGCAATACGGTAATTGTAGTAGAACATGAAGAAGAAATCATGCGGGCTGCGGACCAGATCATCGACATTGGCCCCGATGCAGGAGCTCATGGAGGTGAGTTGGTTTTTCAGGGAACGACCCGTGAGTTAAATGGTCGACAGCAAAATGGAAGCGGTAAAATTCTTTCGCATACAACTAACTACCTCAGTAAACAAAGTGAGATAAAAGTTCCGAAGAAAAGGAGAAGTTGGAAGGACTCAATTATCATTTCCGGTGCCCGGGAGAACAATTTAAAAAATCTGAAAGTCGAATTTCCCCTGGGTATTCTTACCGTTGTAACCGGTGTAAGTGGTAGCGGAAAATCCACCTTGATAAAAAAAATATTGTATCCCGCCATCGGCAGGGTGAATGGATCAGTAGCTGAAGCTCCTGGAAAATATGATAAACTGGAAGGAGACATCGCCAGAATCTCTCAGGTGGAATTTGTTGATCAAAATCCTATTGGAAAATCCTCCAGGTCCAATCCAATCAGTTACGTAAAGGCTTATGATACGATCCGTCAACTTTATGCCGACCAGCCTTTGAGCAAACAACGGGGCTACAAACCCGCTCACTACTCCTTCAATGTAGAAGGCGGAAGGTGTGAAACTTGTCAGGGGGAAGGAGAAATTAAAGTGGAAATGCAGTTCATGGCTGATATTTTTCTAAAATGTGAAACGTGCCACGGGAAGAGATTCAAGCAGGAAGTATTGGAAGTTGTATTTGATGGAAAAAACATAGCAGAGGTGCTGGATATGACTGTTGAGGATGCGTTGCAATTCTTCAAGGATAAAAAATCTGTTTATGACAAAATACTCCCACTGTATGAAGTAGGCCTTGGTTATGTAAAATTAGGTCAAAGCTCTAACTCATTAAGCGGAGGCGAAGCACAACGGGTAAAGCTGGCTTCTTTCCTGGGTAAGAAAAACACAGACAGCAAAGAACACATTCTTTTCATTTTCGATGAGCCTACCACCGGCCTTCACTTTCATGATATCAGCAAATTGTTGAAAGCGATCAATGCATTGGTTGATGAAGGTCATACGGTAATTGTAATTGAGCACAACCTGGAGGTTATCAAATGTGCCGACTGGATCATTGACCTTGGCCCGGAGGGGGGCGAAAAGAAGGGCGGTCAGTTGTTATTTTGGGGAACACCAGAAGAAATGGTGAAGATCAATAGAGGTTACACTGCCAGATTCTTGAGCACAAAACTGAAGGACCTTAACCTAGGCTCATGAAATCTGTCAGGGTGTTTCCTGAATTTTTTCTGCTATCACTAGTATCAGTCTCTTGACCGAAGGTTGAGATGTGCAACAGCAGTATGAATATTTAGAATTTTAATAAGTTCATAGTTTACAGGAGGGTGCGTTAATCAATCGTAAATTAAGTAGAAGGTTCAGGTTAACATAATCTTTTTCACCTCTTCCTTATCAATCGATTGAAATGTTATAAATTGGCGCAATAATTAACATACTATGGCGCAAAATGCAATCCTGGAAACCGTTAAGAAACGTAATCCCAATGAACCCGAATTCATACAAGCCGCACAGGAGGTCATTGACTCCTTAACTCCTGTATTCGAAAAAAACCATGAGTACAACCGATTAAAAATTTTAGAAAGAATTCTGGAGCCTGAAAGGATGATTACTTTTCGGATTACATGGCTTGATGACAAAGGTGAAGTTCAGGTCAACCGCGGCTATCGGGTTCAAATGAATAGCGCCATCGGACCGTATAAAGGTGGCTTGCGTTTTCACCCATCCGTTACGCCCAGCGTATTGAAGTTCCTGGCTTTCGAGCAGATTTTTAAAAATGCGCTTACCGGCATCCCAATGGGCGGAGGCAAGGGAGGATCAGATTTTGATCCAAAAGGTAAAAGTGAAAATGAAATAATGAAATTCTGCCAGGCCTTTATGGGTGAATTAGCCAGGCATATCGATCACCGTCTGGATGTGCCTGCCGGTGATATTGGTGTAGGAGGAAGAGAAATTGGCTACCTCTTTGGTGCCTACAAGAAAATTAAAAACGAATTTACCGGCGTGCTTACCGGCAAGGGCATTGGCTGGGGAGGAAGTTTAATCAGAACTGAAGCCACCGGTTATGGTCTTATTTATTTTGCCGAAAATATGTTACAAAACAAAGGAGATTCCTTGAAAGGGAAAACTTGCCTTGTGTCCGGCTCAGGTAATGTTGCCCAATATTCCATTGAAAAAATAAATCAGATGGGAGCGAAAGCCATTACGGCATCCGATTCAAGCGGATTCATTTTGGATGAAGCAGGCATTGTTGGCGAAAAATTAGAGTTCTTGAAGGATTTGAAAAATAACAGACGCGGAAGGATAAGTGAGTATGCTGATAAATTCAAGGGCGCGACTTTTCATGCTACTGATCCCAAAGCAGATCAGAACAAGTTGTGGACCATTAAAGCCGATTGCGCATTTCCTTGTGCCACACAAAATGAAATCAATGAAAAAGATGCCAATAATCTGGTGAAGGGTGGTATTAACCTTTTAGGTGAGGGAGCAAATATGCCAACGACCATTGAAGGTATTAATATTATCATTGACAATGGGGTTATGTACTCTCCCGGTAAAGCTTCCAATGCCGGTGGTGTCGCTACCAGCGGTTTGGAGATGACCCAAAACTATATGGGTCAAAACTGGACACGGGAAGAAGTGGATTCCAAGCTTCAGGGTATCATGAAAAATATTCATGACACTTGCCTGGCTGCTGCCGCCGAATATGGAAAGCCTGGTAACTATATGGTGGGTGCTAATATTGCCGGATTTTTGAAGGTGGCCAATGCCATGAAAGCGCAGGGTGTGATTTAAATTACTAATAACTCAATATGCCTGCCTATATCATTGTAGATATAAAAATCAACGACCCACAGGAGTACGAAGAGTACAAAAGGCACACTCCCGGTAGCCTCCTCCCTTTTGATGGAAAATTCATAGTTCGCAGTGGTGAGACCGTTACCCTGGAAGGCGATTGGACCCCGGAACGAATCGTTATTGTGGAATTTCCTACTATGGAAAAGGCCAAAGCATGGTGGAATTCTCCAGGCTATGCGCCCGCAAAATTGATTCGTCAACGGGCATCACACACCCGAATGATCGCTGTACGGGGAGTGTGACTTGAAATTTAAATGACAGCGTTGACAAAATAATAGCACATAACGACACTGGCCACAAGCTTGAGCAGGGTACCAAACAAAAATCCAATAAAGGAACCAAAAGCTGCCTTGAAAGCTTTGTCAGCGTTTTGATGGCCAATCCATTCACCCAAAAAAGCACCAAGTAAAGGGCCGGCAATAATTCCTGCGGGACCTAACCAAAATCCCACAATTAAGCCAAGCGTACACCCCCATATTCCGTAACGGGTGCCTCCAAATCGCTGCGTCCCATAAACAGGAACCAAATAGTCAGCAACAGTAATTGCGATAACAATAAGAGCCCAAATAATAAGAAATCGGGTACTAAAAGGGGCTATTTGCTGGAGTTGTAGTGCCAACAAGCCAAAGTAGGTTAGTGGTGGGCCTGGAATAAATGGCAACAGACATCCCGCTATTCCAGCAATCATCAAAATGCCTCCGGTCACAATCCAGACTATATCCATCCCACTCAAGATAAAAACTTTTAAAGGAATTGAGTAGTTTACCCCATGACTGTACAACGAGGTTGGCATTTCTTGCAGATTCCCGGGCCAAGCAACACGCCAGAGCGGGTATTGAGGGCAATGGGAAAACCCACCCTAGATCATCGGGGTCCGGAGTTTGGAATTCTTACCAAGAAAATACTGACGCGTCTCAAAAAGATATTTAATACGGAAGGCCATGTGATTATTTACCCTTCCTCTGGCACCGCCGCCTGGGAAGCTGCGCTAATGAATCTGTTTAACCAAGGTGATAAAATTCTTGGGTTCGAAACAGGTCACTTTGCCGTATTGTGGAAAAACGTGGCCGAAAAAATCGGATTGGAGGTTGAGTGGATTGAAAGTGATTGGAGACATGGGGTGGATTCCTCCCGGATTGAAAGCATATTAAAATCCGATACACAACACCGGATCAAAGGGGTGATGGTGGTGCATAATGAAACTTCTACCGGAATTACCAGCGATATACTAGCTGTAAGAAAAGCAATTGATCAAGTCAAGCATCCCGCATTGCTGCTGGCTGATGTTGTTTCGTCTTTAGGTACTACGGAATTTAATCAGGATGCGTGGGGTGTAGATGTGGCTATTTGCGCTTCTCAGAAGGGATTGATGCTGCCTCCCGGTCTTGGATTTAATGCGATCAGCGAAAAAGCCAGAGAGTCGGCTAAGCTCTCCAGATCCCTTCATGCTTATTGGAAATGGGAGAAGATCATTGAAATGAATGCTACAGGGTATTTTCCCTATACACCTGCAAGCAGTCTTTTTTATGGGTTGGATGAATCGCTTAACATGATTTTTGAAGAGGGGATGGACGAATTAATTATTCGTCACAAAAGGCTGGCGGGTGCATGCAGAGCTGCGGCTGATGCATGGGGATTAGAAAATCAATGTTTGAGTAGCACATCGTATTCCGATTCAACCACTGCCCTGATTATTCCTCAAGGATGTGATGCTGATGAGCTTCGAAGTTTCATTCTTCATAACTATAACATGTCGCTTGGATCTGGTCTTGGCAAATTAAAAGCCAGGGTTTTTCGTATCGGCCATCTGGGAGATATGAATGAATTGATGCTGATGGCTGCCCTGGCTGGTGTAGAGATGGGGATGAAGGCAAATAGAATTTCATTCCGGCAGGGGGGCGTACAAGCCGCTATGGATTTTCTAACTAAGGACTAAGATTATGAATTCCGTTTCTACCCATCCTTTTGTTACGCTCATTGCATTCATTCTCCTTATCGTCCTGCTTTTCTTTCTGATTGCTAAATGGAAGTGGCACGTCTTTCTGGCGCTGCTGGTTCCTATCATTTTATTTGGAATAATTCCTGGCATACAACAAGAGAATTTTATTGAAGCTTTTGAAGTAGGGTTTGGAAAAACATTAGGAAAGATAGGTGTTGTTATTGTATTGGGATCCGTCATCGCAGAAGCGCTAAAACACACGGGTGCGATCAAGATAATTACCCATTCGATTATTCACGTGGTAGGGTCGAAACGCCTTCCGCTCGCACTTACCCTTACTGGTTTCATACTGGGTATAGCCATTTTTTCAGATGTGGCATACGTTATCCTAAACCCACTTGTTCATGCCTCGGCTATTGCCACCAAAACGGGGATAGTTGCTATGTCCACCGGCCTGGTGGGTGCCCTTCAACTTACCCACGCCATCGTTCCGCCCACGCCTGGCCCATTGGCAGCGGCAGCACTGGTAGGAGCCGATATTGGGAAAATAATTGTTTATGGAAGCATCTGTTGCCTTGTTGGTTCGCTATCCTGTTGGGCCTGGGGAAAATGGGTTGCCGGCCCCAGAATAGCGGCTATGGGAAATCCTGAATTTGCATCAGAGCCACCAACTGGGTTGCCGGGTTCTGCATCGATAATTGCTTCGTATGCACCCATTGTTGTTCCCATCATTCTCATATCCCTTCACAGTGTAGCAAAACTCTATCTCGATGAAGGCAATATGATAAGGCCGATAATAACCTATTTGGGCTGGCCAGTATGTGCTTTGGCCGTTGGCGTGTGGCTTGCTTATCGGAACGTGCGGAGTAGTGAAGACAAGGAAGCTTCAAAAAACAATTGGATAGAAGCTGCGTTGAAAGGTGCCGCTATGATTATCGTTGTTACAGGTTTGGGTGGTTCTTTGAGTGAAATTCTGAAAGGTACTCCTGTTGTCAATTACATCGTTGATTTTTTTGTTCACTATCAGCTGCCCACTATCATCCTTCCTTTTTTGATTGGCGTGATTGGCAACATGATTACCGGCTCGACCACCGTAGGTGTAATCACTGCGGCATCTATTGTAGCTCCTATGCTAAGCAGCCTGAGCCTGACT
This sequence comes from uncultured Ohtaekwangia sp., assembly GCA_964436055.1. GTDB lineage: Bacteria > Bacteroidota > Bacteroidia > Cytophagales > Cyclobacteriaceae > ELB16-189. The sequence goes on along the minus strand of CAYTBO010000024.1, from coordinate 12,540 downwards.
CCCGAAGCGGCCATGCTCTCCGGGGCTTCGGGCTCAGTAATAATCAAGTATGTCAACAGCAGTTATTTTTGGGTTTGCACTTCCCTCAGCAGGCTTACTGTGAATGAGGCCATGCTTGCTTATGGTGGAGCTACCTTAGTTGGAGGCCTTGTTACCTTTCTTTGTGTTTGCCTTTTGTGGGGGCTGAATTTTATTTAGTCAATACATCCTACCTGATTGAAAAAGTCAATACATGATCGACAAAAGCTGGTTCTCCTTATCATCGTGATTGCACAGTTTTTCTGTACTTCACTTTGGTTCGCAGGAAATGCAATACTGCCAAATCTGCAATCAATTTTTAATTTACCTGTGCGCGCCTTAGGTGATCTGACCTCAGCCGTTCAGTTTGGTTTCATAATAGGCACCTTGCTATTTGCCACACTCACTATTGCCGACAGATATTCTCCATCACATGTATTTTTTGTTTGTTCTGTTATGGGATCCATACTTAATCTTTTAATCATTTATGCAGATGGATTGGGATCACTGATTGTATTGCGAGCTCTGACTGGCTTTTGTCTTGCTGGTATTTATCCAGTAGGTATGAAAATATCTTCGGACTATTTTGAGCAAGGGCTCGGAAAAGCCTTGGGATTTCTGGTTGGTGCATTGGTGCTGGGCACCTCGTTGCCTCATTTCATCTCAGTTTTTACTTATTCGCTTGATTGGCATTATGTAATCTATGCAACCAGCGCAATGGCGGCCGCAGGAGGGTTGTTGATTTTCATTCTGATACCCGATGGACCATTTCGAAAGAAAGGTTCCCGAATAGACTTGAGAACTTGTTTTCACCTTTTTAAGGAAAGCAAATTTCGCGAGGCAGCATTTGGATACTTCGGTCACATGTGGGAGCTATATACCTTATGGGCATTTATCCCATTGATCATTTCTCATTATAACGTATTGCATCCAACGCAGCATCTCAATGTCAGCCTGTGGTCAGCGCTGGTTATCGGAAGCGGGGGCATAGCCTGTACTTTAGGAGGATTTGTCGCAGAAAGAATTGGAAGTAGTAAGACAGCTTTTTTTACCTTGGCTGTTTCAGCACTTTGTTGCCTTTCTTCCATCACTCTCTTTTCATACGGAGAGCCTATGTTTCTGGGAATTCTTCTTATTTGGGGTATGGCCGTGGTGGCCGACTCACCTCAATTTTCTACACTGGTCGTGCAGTATGCCCCGAAAGAAGCGAGCGGTTCAGCGCTGACGATTGTTAATTCAATAGGATTTGCCATTACCATCCTAAGCTTACAAACGATGAGCCTGTTACTCAATTTCATCGACTTTGAATTAGCCTTTGTTGGCTTGGCCATCGGTCCATTGTTAGGGCTTTTCTCTATAAGAAGCCATGCTTTTATTCTGTGAAGTGTTGTGGATAGGGAATTTGTGACTCCATCAATAAATTTACACCATCCCTGGTGAGCAACGTAAGCACAACGATGATGGTCCCCACGATCAATGCCACGCCAACATTATTGTTCTTTAGCTCCTCAAATTCATCAATGGGTGTTATGCCCGTGTAAATAACAATCCCAACCAGACTAACAAGCACCCCCGCTGTATACGAAGAGGCAATATATATTGCCCCATAACCCAGAAATGAAAGAAGCAATTCAAAGATGGAGTCTTCCGGGGTTGCCATCAGTCTGAACAAGGAAAGTAACGGTTGGATTACGCCACTGACCATATAACCAACTGCAAATAGCACGCTGGCAATAAAGATGCTATAGGCAACATTATTCTGATGAATATCGTACCGTTTCTTACCTATCCACTTCAGGAACTGGTAAGTAACAATCATAATAACAATACCAATACTTAATCCGGATAGGATCTCAACAATGGCGAGTAACGAGAGTTTAATATTCATGGTCAAGTGTGATTTTCCAGTAGGCGAGATTATTCATGTCAGGGGGCAGCATACCCGGTAGCCACCCTGTGTTCGTTGTTTCCCAAAAGTAAAACTTCCTGCCTTTGTGAAAAATATGATCTCCTAATGCGGGCAAGTCGATTGCAATCATAGCATGTCTGTATTCATAACTGATCATGATCAGGGGATGATACCCAAAATGTTTTAACAAATCATACAATAACACAGACCTCGTGTCGCAATCTCCGGATAATGAATATAAAAATTCAATCGGAGACAGTATTCCAAATTTTTCATTCCCTCTGCAAGGATGGTCGTTGCGATCACAAGGTCCCGGTAATACATAATTATAGGGAATGTCTTGCACAAAAGAAACGATGAGTCTGGCAAAATCGCTACGGGTAAATGAGTTTTTGATTGCCAAATTTTGTAATGAGTCCTTTAGAAAGGTAATTGATGTTGCATCGTTTTGATACAGTTCATAATATACATTTTTCCAATAATCCTGGTAATTATCACCGCGTATATTCAGGTTATTACGAAATAGACTAGATGGGGATACGTCACTTGACGCAAGCGTGTAGGACAAACAATAAATCGAGTCGTAAGAATATTTGTTCCACGACCGGAAGTGAGAGAACACCACATCCGTCTGGAGCGTATCCGCGTGAGAATATTCATTACATCCATCATCATATCCATATTCTTCGTAGTCGTCATACTGAAGGTTGGCAGAACTTATCAATCCGATCACAAAACTCAGTGCCGAATAGACAAGAAACAAAGGGAATATGATTCTGACGAAGCGCTTCATAAGTTAAATCTAAAACTAATTTTCCGCTAATAAAGAAGCCGGTCTACAGCGTAGAATCATAGTTTGGCTAAGTACAAAAATGTATATTTGACAATTAACCCATAGGCACATGTCCCTGGAAAGTAGATTCTCAGAAAATGATCTGGAGCGGATAAAAGTGGCTGTCAAAGAAGCGGAAAGTAAAATTTCAGGAGAAATTGTCCCCGTTTTTGTTGAAAAAAGCGGCCATTACGTTATTGCAAATTACCGAGGCGCCATGATATTGGCGGGTTTAACTTTTGCCTTGATCGTCCTTTTTGATCGATACGTTCCAACGCTGGCCGTCTATGATCCGCTTATGATTTTTATATATGTGGTGGCGGCTGGTATCGTTGGAGCTCTTATTGCGCACTATATATGGCCTGTCAAATACTGGCTGCTGAGCCAGTTTCATCTGGATCAATCAACCCGAAAAAGGGCAGAAAATGCCTTCCTTGAAGAAGAGGTTTTCAATACCCGCCATCGAACAGGCATTATGATTTTTGTATCCTTCTTCGAACATGAGGTTATCATCATGGCTGACCGCGGAATCAGCAAAGTGGTAGCACAAAAAGAATGGGACAAAATGGTGGTGAACATAATTGATCACATCAAACGCGATAAGGTAACAGATGGGATGATCGCAGCGATTGGCCGTTGTGCCGATATACTACTTGAAAATGGTTTTGTGAGAACAAAAGACGATGTGAATGAACTTCGCGATGATTTGCGCCTCGAAGAATAATTCTGTTTCCTTTTCCATGAACAAATTTCTCAACCTCTTATTCTTGTTTTTCGTTTTTCCACTATCCGGTTTTTCTCAGAAAGCCGTTCCGGAACTGTGGGGTATCCGCGTACATGATGATGCGAACGTATTGACTCCAGGTGGCGCTGACCAACTGGAAAATCTCTTAAAAGCCTATGAAGATTCTACCTCCAATCAAATTGCCATTTTAATAATTCCTTCGCTGGATGGAGAAGTAATTGAAGAATACTCGCTTCGCGTGGCGGAAGCCTGGAAACTTGGACAAAAAGAAAATGACAATGGCGTTTTACTTTTGATCGCGATCAATGATCGTAAGATGAGAATTGAAGTGGGTGAAGGACTTGAGGGTGTCCTCACCGATGCGATGAGTAATCGTATCATCAGAAATGAAATTGCTCCCGCATTCCGTCGGGGAGATTATGAATCGGGGGTAATGGCCGGCATCAAGGGAATAGTAATGGCAATTGGTGGAGAGTACACTGCAAAAGACGATGACAGCAATTTTACACCCGCGGAACTAAGTGGAAGAGAATTGATTCTCATTGGTCTGTTTATTTATGGAATCCTGGGCTTATTTACTTTCATTGGTTTGGTAAGTGGTAAAACTGGGTGGTTCTTATATTTCTTCCTCATTCCTTTCTGGGCGTTGTTCCCTGCTTTAATTCTTGGAGCAAGCATGACTACATTGTACACGTATTTAATTGGCTTCCCATTGCTAAAACTTTTCATTGGAAAAACAGGCTGGGGCAAGCGTATGGCTAAAAGTATGCAGTCTTCCGGAGGAAGTTCGGGAGGTGGTTGGTCTTCCGGGGGAAGTTGGAGTAGTGGGGGTAGCAGTTGGTCTTCCAGCGGCGGCGGGTTTTCAGGTGGTGGCGGAAGCTTTGGTGGCGGTGGAAGCAGTGGCTCCTGGTAATCTGATTTTTTTACTGCGCGATTTTGCTGTTATCCCTATCATGATTGCATTATCTATTGATTAACACCTATTTTTGGGGCCAAAATTAAGCCCTGGAAGACGCTGTGTTATGCAGGTTTAGCACAATCTAACTCAACAACTATCTGATGAAGCGCGACAAAATCATCTTTGATCTCATAGAAAAGGAAAAACATCGCCAGCAGAATGGCATAGAGCTCATCGCCTCTGAAAACTTTACGTCACCGCAAGTGATGAAAGCAATGGGTACTGTTCTTACCAACAAATACGCTGAAGGACTTCCCGGAAAGAGATATTATGGAGGTTGTGAAGTAGTTGATGAAATTGAAGAGCTGGCTATTGGAAGAGCAAAACAACTTTTTGGTGCCAGTTGGGCCAATGTTCAGCCTCATTCCGGGGCACAAGCAAATGCCGCTGTTATGCTGGCCTGCCTTAAACCTGGTGACAAAATTTTAGGCTTCGACCTTTCGCATGGCGGTCATCTCACACATGGATCTCCTGTAAATTTTTCGGGTAAACTTTATGATCCTGCTTTTTATGGCGTTGAAAAGGAGACAGGGCAAATTGATTTTAATAACGTAATAAAAATTGCGCAACGCGAAAAACCGAAGATGATCATTTGCGGTGCTTCTGCTTACAGTCGTGATTGGGATTATAAAAAACTAAGAGAAGCTGCAGATTCAGCGGGAGCCATTTTGTTAGCCGATATTGCTCATCCCGCGGGGCTTATTGCACGCGGCTTGCTCAACGATCCGATGGAGTATTGCCATGTTGTTACTACCACCACGCATAAAACCTTGCGCGGCCCTCGCGGGGGTATGATTATGATAGGAAAAAACTTTGATAACCCGTGGGGCCTAAAAACACCTAAAGGCGAAATAAGAAAGATGTCATCCGTTTTGGATTCAGGTGTGTTTCCAGGTACACAAGGCGGGCCGTTAGAACATGTGATCGCTGCCAAGGCAGTATCATTTGCCGAAGCGTTGTCCGATGAGTATTTGGCATACATAGTACAGGTTGCAAAGAATGCGCAAATCATGTCTCAGGAATTCGTAAATCGTGGATATCATGTCATTTCGGGAGGTACCGACAATCATTTGATGCTGATCGACCTGAGATCAAAAAGACTAACCGGAAAGCAAGCCGAAGAATCCCTGATTAAAGCGGACATTACCATAAACAAAAACATGGTTCCGTTCGATACGCAGTCACCTTTTGTTACTTCGGGTATGCGCATTGGCACTCCGGCCATTACTACCCGAGGCATGAAAGAAAAAGATATGATTAAAGTGGTCGACTTGATTGATGAAGCATTAACAAAACATGATAATGCTAAGCATCTGGCAGCAATTAAGAAAAAAGTAAATCGCTTTGTGCAAAAATTCCCATTACATAATTAACTAATCTAAACGATCGCAGGCATGAGCAGTGAAAAAGAGATGTCGTTCCTCGATCACCTGGAGGAGTTGCGATGGCATGTGGTTAGAGCCATCTCTGCCATTTTTATTTTTATGATCGCTGCTTTTGTTGCAGGGCCGTGGATTTTTGAAAACATCGTTTTCGCCCCTGCCCGGATTGACTTCATTACATTTCAATACCTGTGTAAAGTGGGGCACGCCTTGAACATGGTTGAGTCCTTGTGTATTGAAATTATCCCTTTCAAAGTACAAAGCCGATATATGACTGGGCAGTTTACCATGCATCTTACGGCTGCTTTCGTACTTGGTTTTGTTATAGCTTTTCCCTATGTGTTCTGGGAAATATGGAGGTTTATCATGCCGGGCCTTCACCTGAAGGAAAGAAAAAATTCGCGTGGTGCCGTTTTCTTCGTTTCGTTCCTTTTTTTGTTGGGCATCAGTTTTGGATACTTTATCATGAGTCCCTTGGCCGTATGGTTTCTCTCTTCCTACAGCATCAGTGACATAATTTCAAACGAGTTTGATATCACTTCCTATGTATCAACTATTACAGCTTTGGTTTTTGGCAGTGGGCTATTATTTCAATTGCCGGTAGTTGTCTATTTCCTTTCAAAAGTAGGAATAGTAACACCGGGGCTAATGAAACAATACCGCAAGCATGCCATTGTGGGAATACTAATATTGGGTGCCATCATCACGCCACCGGATCCCCTCAGCCAATCCCTGATCTCCCTGCCTTTGTACTTGCTTTATGAAATCAGTATCTTGATATCCGCAATGGTCTGGAGGCGAAAAAGAAAAGAAGAGGAAGAAGAAATGCGGGCAGATGAAGCCAAATTATGATTGAAAAAATTGCCATAGGGTGTGATCATGCAGGCTTCGAAATGAAAGATGCGCTAAAAAAATCATTACAGGAGCAAGGCCGCGTAGTTAATGATTTTGGAACACATAATCTTGAGTCAGCAGATTATCCGGATTTTGCCCATCCGGTAGCGAATGCCGTAGAGTCCGGCGAATCTACGTTGGGAATTTTAATTTGTGGCTCAGCCAATGGTGTGGCCATGACTGCCAACAAGCACCCGGGAATCCGTGCCGCTATTTGTTGGAATGAAGAATTGGCGTCACTGGCACGCCAGCACAACAACGCCAATGTATTATGCCTGCCAGCAAGATTTATTGAAATGAAATTGGCCGAAAAAATTGTTGATCGTTTTTTACATAGCAGCTTCGAAGGCGGTCGTCATGAAAGAAGAGTAAGCAAAATCAATTGCTAACTCTTCTATAATAATCTCCTTCCTTCTTGTATTGAGATTTTAAGTCAGGAATTCTCTCCATCATTTTTTCAAAAAAATTATTTTTGTCTATTATCACTGTCGGCGGATCTTCCTGAAAACACCGCGCTATAATTTCCACATTTTCATAGGCTGATAAATTTTGTAATACCGGCTCGGTCAGTTCCCAGTTTAAAAAAAAACCGCCAAGACTGTTTTGATTGTACACGTTCAATTCTGGACCAAGGTTCATCACACGTTCCCCAACCAACCTCACATGATCGGTTGGTTGGGGAAAAAGTGCCGTGTAACGTATCGCTTCAACTTTGCCATACCGGGAAAGACAGTTTACACTTATTATTCCAATAAGAAATATCCAAAGCATACCTTCGGCTCTCCATTTCCTTCTGATTAACAACAAATAATGGCTGATAAAATATGCAAGGGGTGGAATAAACGTAAGCAAGGAGGCCGCAGTAAAAACCCGAACAATAAAAGTGTGTGCCAACGCTGTCAGTGTCCATAAAAACATGATCTGCATTAATTGAGACTGATACTTGGTAAATCGTGCTTCTCGGTTCATCATGAATATTGAAAAAACAAAGTAGACGATGGGAATTCCGCACAACACAAAAATTCCCTTTGTAGAGAGCAGTTGTTCGCCTGTCAAGGTTAGATTACTTGAATAATAGTTTTGCCACAATAATTGTGTTTGTTCTTTGTAAAAATAAATTGACCAGAGTATCAAGTGGGGAAGTGCAAAACCCAGGATCATCAATGCGATTTTACGGATGCCTGGCCTGGTGAAAACAACTAAAATAATAATGCTGATAATCAGAAATATCCAATATGAAAAAACCAGAAAGGTTGCCAGCCCAAGATAAACGCCTAGCATCAAAACAATATCATCTCTTTGCAACTTGAATTCAAGTTCATGGAAAAGTTTATTGAGCGCAAGCAATAACAAAGTAGAGGCAAGTAGTTCGGGGGAAAAAGAGAGTAAGTCGAAAGACACAAAGGAAAGCAGCCCAAAAATTAGTGCCGGAAGGTATGTGTTTTCTGCGTAGGCTTTGTTATTTATCAATAAGACGGCAAAGTACCCCGACTGAAAAAAAATTATAATCAGCGCAATCACCTGGCCCGTAATTTCAGACCTCCCGAATAACATGTCTTTGAATCCAAAAAGAACACCAGCCAATGGAGGTGTGTCGTCAAAAAGTTGCGTGTACAAGCTTTTTCCATTGGCAAAAGCCTCTCCCAACACAGCATATTTCAATTCGCTTAGCAGTATACCTGCCGGAGTGATCCAATGTGGCAGACTGATAAAAACAATGATTATCAGGAGTCCAAGCAGACGGTACGGATCGTTAATCCTAAAAAATCTAAGCAACACTTATATAAGCTTCTATGGACACGCAATTAAATAATAAAAGACTGAAATAAATCACGAATGCACATCCGGTCATCAATTTTGTAATGTAATTCAATAGCCTTTACTTTTCATTATCTTTGTCAAATGAGTGGAACTGTGAGACAACAAAAATTTGGAAGACTAATTCAAAAAGAATTGAGTGCTATTTTCCAAAGAGACAAAAGGGGAATCCTCGAAAATGAATTCATCACCATTGCGGAAGTAAAGATGAGCCCCGATCTGGGTGTAGCCAAAGTATACCTGAGTATGATGTTGGCTAAAAACAAACAATCGACCCTGGAACGACTCAATAGTCATAAAAGTGAAATCAGAAAAGCCCTGGGTGATCAAATCCGCAGGCAGGTACGTATCATTCCTGAACTTATTTTCTATATCGATGAAGTGGAGGAAAATGCGCTTAAAATTGAGTCGTTAATTGACAGTCTGGATATTCCTCCTGATGAGAAGAAAGAAGATAACGACTAAAATTTTTTAGACTTGAATCTCCCTCTGTTTATCGCCAGGCGTTATTTTTTTTCTAAGCGAAAACAAAACTTCATTAACGTTATTTCCATTCTCTCAATGGTGGGTGTTGCTTTTTCAACGGCTGCACTGATTATTGTTTTGTCTGTTTTCAATGGACTTGAAGGACTTCTTCGATCTTTATATAAATCATTCGATCCCGAACTAAAGATAGAGGCCACCCTGGGAAAATCATTTGAAGTTACTCCGGACCTCCTGGCGAAAATTCAAAAGATCGATGGTGTAGAAGTTGTAACAGAGGTAATCGAGGACTATGCCTACATTCGCTACCGCGATGCTGATGTAGTAGCCACCATCAAAGGGGTAAGCGACAATTTTATTGACCAGCAACGCCTGGATGATCGCATAGTACAAGGTGAAATGAAGTTGAAAAAAGATGGTATTGATTTCGCCATCATCGGTCGCGGTATTCAATACGCATTGTCAGTAGCCGTTGATAATGACATGTATGCCCTTCAGGTATTTTATATCAAGGATCTCAGGCGTTCATCATTGGATGCTTCTCAAATGTACGCCAGAAAAACGATCAGGCCGGGAGGAGTTTTTTCCATAGAAAAGAACTACGATGAAAACTATGTTTTTCTTCCGTTAGCTTTTGTTCAGGAACTTATGGATTATGGAAATAAACGAACTGCATTGGAAGTGAAAACAACATCAGGCAGTGATATAAAAGACGTGAGGAAAAACATACAGCAGGAACTGGGTAATTCATATACTGTGCTTACCAATGAGGAACAACAAAAAGATTTATACAGGTTGCTGAAGATTGAAAAGCTTTTCACTTTTCTTGCCTTGTCTTTGCTCATTACCGTAGGGTCCATCAATATTTTCTTTTCCCTGATGATGCTGGCGATTGACAAGAAAAAGGATATTACTATTTTGACAGCCATGGGAGCTAGTAAAAATCTGATTAGTCGTATATTTTTCTCGGAGGGGGCAATCATCTCATTCCTTGGTGCAGGCTCTGGGCTAATCCTTGGCGCAGCTGTTTGTTGGTTTCAGGATCGATATGGTTTGGTGGGCATGGGAATGGAAAATGCTGTTATTGCAAACTACCCCGTAGTCATGATTTGGACTGACTTCGCACTCACTAGCGCAGTAATTATAGGAGTAACCTTCCTGGTTTCTTTTTATCCTGCCAGGTTAGCCTCAGGGTCTTACGCTACACAACACCTCTAGGCAAAAGCCATGTAGGAAAAGTGATCAAATTGTCGATTTTTTTTGATGCGAATTGCGTATTTTGCAATTCTGCTTAATTCAAAAAGTGCACTTATCGGTGAATTTTGGCTCTTTTTGAGGGTAGATTTTGTTAAAATAACCAGAATCGGAATTTTTTAAACCCATGAAAGTATCGGCCGCTCAGCCCTTTCAAATCATTTACTCGCTGTATCAGCACGAGTTTTTGGGGTTTATTTTTGAATCTTTCATCGTCCATCTTGACGATAAAGGCAAGTTAACCTACCAGCATCAGAATATTTCCTCGAAGAATGCGCGAGAGTTTTCTAAGGGTTTGGATGATCGTGACTTCGAACTTATAGAGCTCATGGATAACATGAGTCAGGATGCTATTCTCAAGCATTTCTCTAAAAAAGTGATGAAGCCGAATGAATTCTTTGCTAAAATCTACAAGAAGGACAAGGGAGATGAATTGATACAGGAACAAATAGAAGCTTACATGGAAAAACGAAGGTCAACGATAATGGAGAGGTTGGCCAGTAAGATGTTATTTGAAATGGGTAACGACGGTGAGCCTACCTGGAGAAAGTTGGAGATAATGCCTCATCGTGCCACCATACAGTTTCATTTCAAAAGAAGTGAGGAGAGCACCAATTACTATCCTACTTTGTTCTACCATGGCAAACGAATTGAACTACCCAGTGCAGCGGCCTATCTTGTTTGCAAAGACCCTGCCTGGCTAGTAGTAGATGGAAAATTATACGGATTTGATGTGCCGGTTGACGGGAAAAAACTACTGCCCTTCTTAAGTAAAAAATTTGTTGTGATTCCAAAAAATCTTGAAGAGACATATTACAATCGTTTTGTTGCACCACTGATTGCTTCATTTGATAATGTAGAGGTGAAAGGTTTTGAAATCACCAAGCATGATCATGTTCCACATCCTTTATTAACAATTTCAGAACTTCCTCCTGTGAATTCTAAAAATTCACCTAAACTTTTTGAGGAGGGAGAAAGTTCCGGGGCAAACGATGATGAATCAGGAAAAATAATTTTTGATCTGTCATTTAAGTATGGGAAATATCAGTTCAGAGGTGATTCTCCAGGTCCGGTAAGTGTAAAGCTTGAAAAGCACGGCAATGATTATGTTTTCCATCGATTTATCAGAAACCTGGAAGACGAAAAAAAATACGCGCAAACCCTGACCAAGTTGGGTCTTTCCATGCGGGGAAGTTTCCGCACGGCTGTTGACAAAGCACATGCCTTTTCCTGGCTCAACGAAAACCGGGTCAATCTTTTGAATCTGGGTTTTGAAGTAAGCCAGCCTGATAACAAGGATAAAAAATATTTTGTCGGCAAGGCTGTCATTGAACTTGATGTAAAAGAGACCATCGATTGGTTTGATATTCATGCAAAAATATTTTTTGGTGAATATGAAATCTCCTTTAAAGAATTAAGAAAGCTGATTTTACGGAAAAAGGTCGAATTCAAATTACCCAACGGTGAGATTGCGATAATCCCTGAAGCATGGCTGGTTAAATTCGGAGACTTATTTGCCCTGAGTGAAACACGTGGTAAAAATGAAAAACCTGTACTTAAAAAGCATCACATTACGCTCCTAAAAGAACTACAGGAGAATAACCTGGCGAAGGTTCACATGAGTGAAAAGCTTCGCAACCTGGATAAGTTTGATGGCATTAAAGACTATCCTTTACCCCAAAATTTCCAGGGAACGCTTAGGCGCTATCAAAAAGCCGGTTATAATTGGCTTCGCTTCTTAAATGACTTCCGGCTCGGTGGCTGCCTGGCAGATGATATGGGATTGGGTAAGACGGTTCAAACATTGGCTATGCTGCAGGCAGAGAAGGAAAAGGGAGAGTCAGGGACTGCTTTGTTGATCATGCCTACATCACTGGTTTACAATTGGGAGATGGAAGCCGCTAAGTTTACGCCCGATCTTAGGATATTAAATTACACAGGCACGCACCGAAAGAAGGATGTATCAACATTTGGGAATTACGATCTTGTGTTGACATCGTATGGCATTACGCGCCTTGATATAGATCAACTGCAAAATTTCTTTTTCAACTACATCATTTTGGATGAATCCCAGGTAATTAAGAATCCTACGTCCAACATTGCCAAGTCTGTTCTTAAACTAAAATCAAGGCATCGCCTAACCCTTACAGGTACCCCGTTGGAAAACAGTACGTTGGATATCTGGTCACAAATGACATTTATCAATCCTGGTTTACTAGGCGTTCAAAGTTTTTTTAAGAACGAATA